>JAUWYH010000057.1 GCA_030615975.1 Candidatus Aminicenantota bacterium | reverse complement strand
TCTCCCAGAACATTGCCGATATAAATATATCGAAGACCTTCTTTCTTGCCGATGGTGTAAGCTTTCCGCAAAGTTTCAATGGGAGTAGCTCGAGTGTTTGTGTATTCATAGTCGGGATGGAAGCGACTGATATGCCAGGGAATGTCTGGATCCAAATCATAAATAAAACGAGTTATCTGTGTTAATTCTTGCTCCCCATCATTAAGACCTGGAACGATTAGGGTCGTGACTTCAACCCAAATGTTTAACTTCTTCATCAGACGTATGGAATCGAGAACCGGCTCAAGATGAGCTCGGCATATTTCTTTATAGAAATCTTCTTTGAAGGATTTGAGGTCGACATTGCATGCATCTAAATAAGGCTGAAAGGTCTCTAGAGCCTCTGGGGTCATATAGCCGTTGGTGACAAATACATTGGCGATTCCTTCTTCCTTGGCCAATTTTGCAGTCTCGTAGGCGTACTCATAAAAAATGGTTGGTTCTGTGTAGGTATAAGAAATACTCTGACAACCCCGAGACTTAGCCTCATAAACGATATCTTCAGGAAGCAATTTATAGCCTGATGTGCTCTTTTTATCTCTTTTCGTACTTTGTGAAATTTGCCAGTTTTGACAAAATGGACAGCGAAAATTGCATCCAATCGTGGCGATGGAAAATGATGTTGTTCCTGGTAAAAAATGATAAAGAGGTTTTTTCTCGATGGGATCCACGTGCGAAGCTATGACCTCTCCGTAAACATGAGTATAAAGCTTACCGTCCTCGTTCTTTCTCACTCCACAAATTCCAAATTTTGAATCGGCAATCTGACAATAATGATGGCAGAGAAAGCAAGAGACTTTCTTTTCAGAAAGAGGACGATAAAGCATGGCTTCTTTAATCACTCTGAGGACCTTTTACGCTTCATAAATTTCGATAATGTCTCCTTAAGGATTTAGCTTGATATCAGGATAAAAATCTTCGGCTGAAGGACAAAGATGGCTGATTACACATGAAGGGCAATTTGGCTTTCGAGCCTGGCAGACTTTCCGGCCATGATTGACAAGCATATAATTGAAATCAAGCCATTCCTTCTTCGGAACGAAACTCATCAGATCCCTTTCAACTTTATCTGGATCCTTTTCTTTGCTTAAGCCCAATCTTTGCGCTAGCCGCCTGACATGGGTATCAACAGCAATCCCTTCAGCTTTTCTAAAAGCGCTGGAGAGTACGATATTTGCTGTTTTTCTGGCTACACCTGGGAGTTTGAGGAGGTCCTCCATTTTTTCAGGAACGACTCCCTCGAAATCATCCACGATCTTTTTACTGGCGTTAATAATGCTTCTTGCTTTGTTCCTGAAAAAACCTGTAGACCTGATTTCCTCTTCTAATTTTTCTTTGTCGGCGGAAGCAAAATCTTTGGCATTCCTGTATTTTCGAAAAAGAGAGGGTATAATCTCATTTACTTTTTCATCTGTGCATTGAGCAGATAAGATTGTGGACACCAGAATTTGAAGAGGGGTTTCAAATTGAAGGGCTGTGCGACTATGAGAGTAATTTTTGCGCAATATCTTTATGATTCCTCCTATTCTTTTTTTAGCTCCTTTCAATTTCTTTCCGTCCTTTCAAAATGGACACATCCCAGAAAGACATCCTCCTGAAAATTCTGATTCGGCAGAGATAAAGCGAATATCTTCTCTTCTCTCATGTCCAGCTCTTGAATCAAAAGATAACACAAAGATAAAGAAGCCTTCAGAGATTCTTTGTGAAAAAACTCCATAATCTTCAGAGCCAATTGGATAGCCTCCTCGCTAGTATAGGAAATACCGAGTTTTATCAGCAAATCAGCAAAACCCATAATACCCAGACCAATCTTGCGGTTGGCAACGGATGATCCCGGCTATTTTCTCTCCTTATAATTTTACCATTTTTTCTATAGCTCCTCTTGCTCCTTGACTGATTTCAAGAGGAACATTAACTTGAAAAGTCATGTTTTCTAAAGATTTTAAAACTTTTAAAAGATTTATCTTTTTCATATTATAACAATAGGCCAGATCTAAGGCTGGATAAAAATTCTTACTGGGATTCTCCTTCTTCAATCTATAAATGATACCCGATTCCGTGCCTATGATAATCTCCTTCTTTTCAGTAAGGTTTGCTTCCTTAATCATTCGTCCCGTAGAAAGGACCTTGTCTGCTAAATCAATGACCTCAGGTCGACATTCTGGATGAACCCAGACCTCTGCTTGAGGATGAAGATCTCTTTTCTCCTTGATATCTTTAGCTAGAATATTGTTATGGATATAACAGTAGCCATCCCAAGGAATAATCTTCTTTCTTGTATGACGGGCCACATAAGAAGCAAGGTTTTTATCGGGAACAAAAAGTATCTTTTCTCCATCCAGAGAATTGACAACCCTGACTGCATTGGAAGATGTGCAACAGATATCAGACTCTGCCTTAACCTCAGCCGTGGTGTTGACATAGCAGACTACTTGTCTATTAGGGTAATTCCTCTTCCACGCTCTTAATTCTGATGCTGTAATCATGGCTGCCATCGGACATCCTGCATTGATATCAGGCATGAGAATCGTTTTTTCTGGAGCTAAAATTGCAGCTGTCTCGGCCATAAAATGAACTCCACAAAAGACAATGATCTTTTCTTCAACTTGAGCAGCCTTCTGGCTTAAACCCAAGGAATCGCCGATATAATCGGCAACATCCTGGACTTCGCCAGTCTGATAATTATGAGCGAGAATGACGACATTCTTTTCTTTTTTTAATTCTTGTATTCTGTTTGGTATTTCTTCTTTTTTCACTTTATTCTTTATCTCCTATCCTGAGCATTTCTTGGATGAATAATGAACAATTCCTTTTCGTCTCGAAAAACTCAGACTATTACTTTAGTCTTCCCACAGTGCGGACACTCTTTCGCACCTTTCCTCTTGGGCATGCCGCACTCACCACACTCTTCAAGTTCAATCTGACATTCCTTACAGAAACCTTCCATACCCTCGAGGGAACCTTCACAGTAAGGACAATAACATTTGGCTTTATCTGCTGATTTTGCAGGTTGATCTTTCTTTGTTGCTTTCTGTCTTTTTTTGTAATTTTCAATGGCTTTATGAAGAGCATCTGCCCCTAAATTAGAACAATGAAGTTTATTTTTTGGTAACCCCCCCAACTCCTCTGCCACACTTTTGTTGGAAATCTCCATCGCTTCTTCTAAAGTTTTACCCAAAGCCATTTCACTCACCATGCTGGAGACAGCAATGGCTGCTCCACATCCAAATGTCTGAAATCTGACATCTGCAATTCGATCGTCCTCGACCTTGATGTAGAAAGTCATCATGTCTCCACAAACAGGGTTTCCGACTTGGCCCACTCCATCAGCATTTTTGAGGACTCCCACATTCCGCGGGTTCTGGAAGTGCTCCATAACTTTTTCACTGTATATCATTTTTCCTTCTCCTCTAAATATTTAGTATAAAGGGGAGACATTTTTCTCAACCTATCAATGATGGGTGGAAAGACTTCGAGAAGATAATCGATATCTTCCAAGGTTGTCTCCTCAATCAAACTGAACAAGATGGAACCTTGGGCTGTCGCATGATTTATACCCATGGCAAGAAGAACATGGGAAGCCTTTAATTCTCTTGAGGTGCAGGCAGAACCGCTTGAGGCCGCTACGCCCTGCATATCCAAATTCAAGAGCATCGCTTCCCCTTCAACAAACTCGATACAGAAGCTCGTTTGATGAGGAAGCCGTCTCTCTGGATGACCAGTGATCCTCACATGCTCCACTTTTTGAGGAAGACGCTGGATGAGTTTGTCCCTTAAAGGCTTGACTTTTTCGATTCGTTGTTCGAGTATATCTTTTGCTATTTCCGAAGCTTTACCAAGACCAACTATTCCGGCCACGTTTTCTGTCCCAGCACGTCTTCCTTTCTCCTGAATCCCCCCATCAATAAAAGAAAAAATTCTCGCTCCTTTTTTTATATACAAGGCAGCACACCCTTTGGGCCCATAGAATTGATTTCCGGCCAAACTCAACGAATCGACTTCGAGCTTCGTCACATCAACGCCTATATTTCCCACTGCAGCGACTCCATCTGTGTGGAAAAGAACATCATGATTACGGCAAACTTTTGCAATTTCGGCAACTGGCTCTATTGTTCCCACCTCACCGTTGGCCAACATTATCGAGACAAGAATGGTTTCTTTGGTTAAAACTTTCTTCACTTCTTCAGGGTCTACCATTCCATACTCATCCACAGGAACGTAACTAAAGGTGTAGCCAATTTTTTCCAGGTTTTTGGCAGAATGAAGAATTGACTGATGTTCTATTGCGGACAGAACGATATGGTTTCCACGGCTCCGATGAGCAAGAGCAAAACCCTTGAGAGCAAAATTATTGGACTCTGAACCGCTTGATGTGAAATAAATCTCTTCAGGTTGAGCCTTAATCAGCCCAGCGACTCTCTCCCTTGCCTCTTCGATCGCATTTAGAGCTTCTTGGCCTACAAAATGGAGACTTTGGGGATTGCCAAATTTTTCCTTCAAATAAGGAATCATAGCTTCAAAAACCTGAGGGTGCAAAGGGGTAGTAGCAGTGTGATCTAAATATACTCTTCTCATTCTTTTCCTTTAAATCTCAATGAATTTGCGCGCCAGCAGAATGAGTATCAGCTCATCTTCTCGTTTTTTCTTCTAGACAGCAACGACTTCTTTAACTTCAGGGATTTCTTTCTTCAAATGTCTCTCGATCCCCATCTTTAAAGTCATCTGAGACATAGGACAGCCGCCACATGCCCCAATCAATTTCACTTTAACAACGCCGTCTTTAATTTCGACAAGTTCCACGTTTCCTCCATCTGCCATTAGTGCAGGGCGAATCTTATCCAAAGCCTGTTCGACCTTTTCTTTCATCTAAATCTCCTCCTTAAAAATATAACATTTTTCTAATATCATTCAAACTCTTCCATTATTTTTTCTAATCTTGAAACATCCATCTTCAAATAATAAACCTTACTAACACAAATCATAAGAGCAATATTTGTGCCAAATTCCATCAATTTTTTTTCAAAAATCTCTGATGAGGAACCAAAAACTCAATAGAAAAAATATTAAAAATTCAGGAAATAAGTTTTTAGTACCGATATATCGTTGTATTGGTTTCAGAACAAGCACGATTCCGATGAGGATAACTTCTTCCTCAAGGTTCACCCCTGGAATATCTGTTATTTCAACCATAACAAAATTCATACAGACTCTCAACATCTATTATTTTAATATTATGCTTTGTCATAAGGTAATGTGAGACAATGAGATGATCAAATTTCGGCTTTTATTTTTTCTAAATCAAGCCATTCTTTTAATTCTTTTCCTACAAAAATAGTATCTCTCCTTTCCATTCCTGTAGATACAATAGCCACTTTTGCCTGGATAAGATCTTCAATGAGTTTAATGTAATCTTTAAAACCTGGCGGAAGAGATGAAAAATCCGTTTTTTCGCGGATTGATATCTTCCATCCTTTGACTTTTTTGTATTGGGGAACTACCTTATTCAAAATCCAACTTTCTGTAGGAAAGTGGCGAAGCAAATCTCCCTTGTATTTGTATCCAACACAAACCATGATTTCCTCAAGCTCATCAAGAACATCTGGCTTTGTCAGGGCTATTTTTTCTATTCCATTCAGACGGCAGGCATAAGAGACTGCCAAAGCATCGAACCAGCCACACCGCCGGGGACGACCGGTTGTGGCTCCAAATTCATTTCCTCTCTCAAGAAGGAGTCTTCCTCTCTCATCAAAAATTTCTGTCGGAAAAGGCCCTCCCCCAACGCGTGTTGTATATGCTTTAGTCACTCCTAAAACCGCATCTATCTTATTTGGGGCAACACCCAGACCAGTACAAACCCCTCCAGCAGTGGAATTGGACGATGTGACATAAGGATATGTTCCATGATCAACATCCAGAAGAGTTCCCTGGGCACCTTCAAAAAGGATAGATTGACCCTGCTTCAACTTCTCATCCAGGAGGAGTGAGACATCTTTTACATATTTTTTTATCAGAGATGCATAGGTGCTGTATTCTTCAAATACTTTCTTGGGATCAAGCGGAGGAATCTTATGAGATGTGAAATAGATGTTTTTCTCTTCAATATTCTCTTTGATTTTTTCCATTAGGATGGATAAATCCAGGAGATCTCCGGCTCTAATGCCCCGCCGCGCAGCCTTATCCTCATAGGAAGGTCCGATTCCTCGAAGAGTAGTCCCAATTTTTTTTGCCCCCCTCCTCTCTTCGCTAATCCTTTCCATCTGCGAATGATACGGAAGGATCAGGTGAGCGTTTTTGCTTATCACAACATTATCATCGAACTCCACACCATATTTCTTTAAAACTGAAATCTCCTCTAAAAATGCTTTTGGATGAACGACTACTCCATTTCCGATGAGACAAAGCTTCCCTCGATGCAAAATACCAGAAGGGATGAGATGAAGAATAATTTTTTTTCCTTTGACATAGACTGTATGTCCTGCATTATGTCCGCCCTGATAGCGAGCCACAATATCGAAAGAGGGTGTCAGGAGGTCTATAATTTTACCTTTCCCCTCATCACCCCATTGGGTACCTAACACAAGCAAATTGGCCATAAAAGTCCTCTTAAAAGAATCTTTCTCAGAGAGTTTAAAAAGATGTTAATCTATTGATAGTGAATTTTATCAGAAGCCAAATCTGAAAACAAGGCTAAAAATTTAATGCTATTTGGATAAGAAGAAGGTTATTCTTGAGTTCAACCTCTTTTTCTCTATTGAGCTCATATTCAACTTTAAAAAAAACATTTTGGGAAACAAAATATACAAGCCCGACTGTCCATCGACTTCTCTCATCTCGAATCCCCTGGCCTCCATAATCACGAGCTATAAAATCTTCGCCATGATAGATATCTTTATATTTTAACAATTGATAACTCCCAACTGGACGAAACTTATCCATGTCGAACGAGATCTGGACAAAGTAACCTTCAGCTTTTCCGTTGAAAAAACTCGTAGGATTCTCCATTTCAGCTTTTGAATATTCAGAGAGAAGTTGAAAACCTTCAGATATCCATCTTAAATCTACCCCTTTGAGAATCAAGTTTCTCTCGTTTCCCTCATCGTATTTTCCTCTATAATAGGAAAAAGCAACCTCGAGGCCTTGACTAAGCGAGAGACCTATCCTTAGTCCTTTCGCTTTATCTTTATTGTTGTCTTTAAACTGCTGAGCTGTGCTCAAATCTTTGCTCTCAGCAAGACCATTCCCCAAGTAGGCAGAATAAAAAAATCCGCTTAATTTTCCCTCAACAAGAACTCCTATATCTCTCCAACTTAATGGAAAGAGATTCTCTACATTAAGAGGAGGCTTTACCAACATCGTTTGATAAGGTCTATTCGATGAATTATATCTTCCGAAAGGGACTAGATAAAGGCCCAACTTAAGCGAAAAAGACGCAGAAGGCTTAATTCTCAAATAGGCTTGTTCCATTTCAATTTTGGACTCATTTCGGAATCTCATCTCAGAAGTGTAATCTATTTTTGGGGCAATTTCTCCAGAAAAAATAAGACCGAATTGAACATTTTGAAAAGTTCCCCAGGAGATCCCGCTCTCATCCTGTCCTTTTGTATACTCAAAAGATAGATATCCATTCGTTTCGCTTTGAGCTTGAGTAATGAATATAAAAAAGAAAAGTATGAGAATGCTATTCTTAAATTTCATAAGATTGAAAATGACTTTCAATTATAATCGAACAATATATATGTTGCAACGACATAAATTGCGAAATTTTTTAGATTGATTAGATATATTATTTTATGTAGAATAAAAGTGTAGAAAGGTAAGTAACATGGCAAAGGTAAAAACACATTTCGTTTTTCCTGAGGAACTCTTAAAAGATATTGACAGAATAGCAGGAGACAGAAAGAGAAGTCAATTTGTTGTGGAGGCAGCAAAGGAGAAACTTGAAAGAGAACGGCTCAAGAAGACTTTTAAAGAGATAAAAGGTCTATGGAAAGAGGATGACTATCCTGAATTTAGAGTAATGGAAGATATTGAAAAATGGGTTAGCGACCTCAGAAGAAGAGATTTAAAACGACAGAGGGGCATTAAGGTTGGATAACTACCTCATTGACACATCTATTATAATTGCCTGTCTTAGAGGATATAAGGATGA
>JAUWYH010000035.1 GCA_030615975.1 Candidatus Aminicenantota bacterium | reverse complement strand
AGAGCCAAACCGGAGAACGTGCCCAGTCCCCGATTTTCGTTTAGACAGATTAGCAGCTCTTTATCCTGAGAAGGAGAAGAAACCAGCCTCAGTGGATTTCGTTGATCTGGCCGGAATATCCTACGGTGAAATCAAAAACAGTACCTATCTTGATTATCTTAGAAAAGCGGACGGTTTGACTCACGTGGTACGAGGATTCTCCGATCCACAAATTCCCCATCCAAAAGGAACAATCAATCCAAAAGATGATGTTCTCTCAATGGAAGAGGAACTCATCTTGGCTGATTTAATCTCAATAGAGAACCGGTTGGACAAACTGGAGAAAGAACTGAAAAGGACAAAACATCCTGAAGGAGAAAAAGAAAAAGAGATTCTCGAGCATCTTCGGCCTCATCTTGAGGAAGGCAAGGGAATTCGCGAGATTCAGCTTTCTCCTGCAGAGGAAAAGTTTACAAAAAGCTTTGCCTTTCTCACTCAAAAACCGCTCCTCCATATGATCAATATTGATGAAAAGAATATTCCTCAAATCGAAAGCCCTGAGCGAATTTGCTCGATTTCAAAAAAAGAAATAGCGGTCCTTGCTTTCTGCGGAAAAATTGAGGCAGAAATCATAAAACTTGAAGAAGAAAAAGAAATTTTTCTTAAAGAATATGGATTGAAAGAGCTAAGCGCCACAAGATTTCTAAAAGCTTCCTATACTCTTCTCGGGGCTATCACCTTCTTCACCATCGGTATGAAGGAAGTCAAGGCTTGGACAATAAAGAAAAACATATCGGCTCTCAATGCAGCAGGCATTATCCATTCAGATATTGAGAAAGGCTTTATCCGAGCGGAAGTTATCTCCTGGAAAGAACTTCTCGACCACGGCTCTTTTCAAGCAGCTAAAGAAAAGGCGGCCATTCGCCTTGAGGGAAAAGACTACATTGTTGAGGATGGAGACGTGATATTTTTTCGCTTTTCCACATAATGTAGGGTCTGTTCCACTGAACAGTCCATCTGGTATGGCGTCTATGGTTTACGATATTTTTTCAGTCTAACATGCCGAGTTTGAGAACAGAAAATGAAAGAATCTTTTAAGATTACGGCAAGAGATAAACATTCCTCTGCCCGAACAGGAATTATCTATACTCCACACGGACATGTTAAAACCCCGGCCTTTATTCCTGTAGCAAGCCAAGGCACTGTAAAAGGTCTTCCCCACAGCCAGCTCCAAAACCTTGGAGCCCAGATTATTCTCGTTAATTCTTATCATTTATATCTTCGCCCTGGAGTGAAAACGATAAGAAAACTTGGAGGAATCCATTCGTTTATCTCCTGGAAAAAACCTATTCTTTCTGACAGCGGAGGATTTCAAATCTACAGCCTCTCTCCTCTTATCAAAGTCAGGAAAGAAGGAGTCGAATTCACTTCCCATCTTGATGGAACCGAAATCTTCCTCTCCCCAGAAAATGTTATCGATATCCAGAGAAAATTGGGATCGGATATAATGATGACTCTGGACTACTTCCTTCCCTTCCCCTCATCTGAAGAAAAAACAAAACAAGCAGTCGAACTGACAACCGATTGGGCTCAACGTTCCAAAAATCACTTCCTTCAAAAAGACCCGCATCAGCTTCTATGGGGAATATGCCAGGGAGGTATATTCTGGGATCAGAGAAAAAAAAGTATCGAAGACCTAATGGAAATAGATTTTGATGGTTATGCATTAGGAGGCCTTGGACTAGGGGAGCCGAAATCTCAATTCATGGAAATTGTGGAAAAGGCAAATTCTCTTCTTCCCGAAGACAAACCACGCTATCTCATGGGCATAGGTTATATCCGTGATATCCTAGATGCAGTAGGCAAAGGAACAGATATTTTTGATTGCGTCCTTCCAACAAGAAACGCCAGAAACGGAACTATCTTTACCAGCAAGGGGAAAATTGTCATCAAAAATAAAAAATACGAAAACGATCCCAAACCTTTAGATGAGGAATGCTCCTGTTATACCTGCCAAAATTTTTCTCGCGCCTACCTCCGCCATCTCTACGAAAGACAGGAGATCAGCTCAGCTATTCTCAACACTATTCATAACCTCCATTTTTATCTTGACATCTTCCAAAAAATTAGGCAAGCTATTCAATCAAATTCGTATCAAAAACTAATAAATATAATAAATAAAAAAGAAGAGGATTAAATAAAATGATATTAGCTGGTTTTTTCACTTTACTCCACCAAGCTCAACCATCTCCTCGAAGTGGAGGAAATTTCATCACGGCATTGATTCCCTTCATCCTTGTCTTCGTGATCTTCTATATGTTGATTATCATGCCATCACGAAAAAAGCAGAAAAGACACCAGCAAATGGTCGAACAACTCAAACCTGGAGACAAAGTCGTTACTTCAGGAGGAATCTACGGTACTGTGATGGGAGTTCAAAAGGACAAAATTGAGCTTAAAATTTCCTCCAACGTCAAGGTTGACATCACCAAAACTGCTATCTCCGCTATCCTTACCACTAAAAAAATAGAAAAGTAACATTCATTCGTTTCAATTAAAGAAATTTAAACCATTTATTTTTTTTGAAAAAGAAAAGCTGAGATGAAAAAAAAATTGCGCTGGAAATTGATCTTGGTCATTGCAGTTGTAGCCTTAGCCATCTTTCTCTCCTATCCCCCAAAAGATAAAATCAATCTTGGCCTGGATTTAAAAGGAGGAATGCATCTTGTCCTTCAGGTCGTGACGGATGATGCCATAAACATCGAGACAGACCAAGAGATCATGCGTCTTCGAGATCAACTGAAAAAGAAAAATATCGAGTTTGAAACAATTGTTAAGGGAAAACTAGGCCGGTTCACAATTCAAGAAATCAATCCTGACCAAGAAGGCAAGATAAAAGATCTCCTTGACGATTATTTTAAGGAATGGGATTACTCTGTTATAGGTAAAACCATCACCCTTTCTATAAGACCAAATGTTGCCCGGTATCTAAGAGATCAAGCTGTCCGCCAATGCCAACAGACAATATGGAACAGAGTCGATGAACTTGGGCTGGTTGAGCCAACCATCCAAAGACAAGGATTAGCAGGAGAAAGAATCATAGTCGAACTCCCTGGAGTGGAAAATCCTGATAAGGTAAAAAACCTCATAAAAACAACTGCTTTTTTGGAATGGAAACTGGTTAAAGGAGGGCCAGCCCCTGATGAAGAAACTCTGCTCAAAGACTTTGGCGGCAAGGTCCCTGAAGACTTGGAAATTTTAAGAGGAGACCCAAAAAAGACAGAAGGAGGCTATTATCTTGTAACCCGCGTTGCCACTGTAACTGGAAATGATTTGCGAAATGCTCGTCGTTCCGAGGATGAATGGAACAGCCCTGCTGTGGCCTTTTCTTTTAAGCCTGACGGAGCCAAGAGGTTTTCTAAAATGACCTCTGAGAATATAGGAAAACCTCTTTCCATCGTCCTTGATGGAAAAATCCAAGAAGTGGCTACCATCGAGAGTAGAATATCTGACAGCGGTATCCTCCGCGGCCGATTCACCGTTGAGGAAGCAGATGATATTGCTATGCTGCTCAGGGCAGGATCAATGCCAGCTACAATCAAATATTTGGAAGAAAGAACAATCGGGCCTTCCCTTGGAGCCGACTCTATCCGGAAAGGCCTATCAGCGACAATCATTGCTCTTATTCTGGTTTTTATATTCATGGTTTTTTATTATCGGTTTTCAGGCTTTAACGCCATCGCAGCCCTTGCTCTAAATATCCTCATCCTTATGGGTGCCTTATCCTATTTTAAAGCAACTCTGACTCTGCCGGGTATCGCTGGAATCATACTGACCATAGGCATGGCGGTTGATGCCAATGTCTTGGTTTTTGAGAGAATAAGAGAAGAACTTTCTTCAGGAAAAAGCATCTTGAGCTCGATTTCAGTCGGATTCTCTCGTGCCTTCAGGACAATTCTGGATGCAAACGTGACCACAATCATTGCCGCAATTTTTCTCTTTCAATTTGGGACCGGACCTGTCAAAGGATTTGCTATAACTCTGATCATCGGTATCACTGCCAGTATGTTCACAGCAGTCTTTGTCTCTCATTTAATCTTTGATCTAGTCTACTCCAAAAGAAAAAAAATAGAGAAGCTAAGCATATAAAAAAATGCAGATATTCAAAAAGCCCAACTTCACATTTATGAAATTCAAATTTATTGCATTTTCTCTATCAGGAATTCTCATTCTTGTAGGGATTCTCAACATCACAAGCAAAGGACTGAATTATGGTATTGACTTTGCTGGGGGAACCTTGATTCAAATCAGGTTTAATACTCCTTTTCCCATTGTTGAATTAAGGCAGTCTCTAAGTAATGTTGGCCTAGGTAACAGCAAGATTCAGGAAGTAGAAAAAGGAGAGAGAGAATTTATGATTAGAACTATGCTTCCTAAAGAAGAAATAGACCAAGAATTGGAAGCACATGAGATAATGGGAAATAAGGTTATCGAAGTTCTAAAAACAGAGAAAGATAGATTAGCCCTTAAAAACGGATTAAAAGATATAAATAACGTCGATGCGAGTGAACTCACATATATTATTGAAACTTCTTTCCCCGATGAAGCTCGGGAAATAGCCGAAAAAATAATCAAACAGAGAGAATCAAAAGAACTCAAGGGAATAATTGGAAACTTCGACCAGCTGGTAAAAGAAGGAATAAACCAAGAAGTTATAAAACTTCTAAAAGAAAAAACTTTTCTCGGAAGCCTAACCATAAAACGCAGAGAAACAGTCGGCCCTCAAGTCGGCCACGACCTCAGACAAAAGGCGGCTCAGGCGACTATCTGGGCTCTCATAGGAATGCTCATCTACATAGGTATTCGCTTTAAGTTTGCCTATGGAGTCTCTGCAATCCTGACATTGGCACATGACGTTTTAATTACAATAGGAATCCTCTCGTTTACAAACAGAGAAATCAATCTTCCTGTCATTGCAGCCATTCTGACAATAGTGGGATATTCGCTGAACGACACGATTGTTGTCTTCGATAGAGTCAGGGATAATTTAAAAATTTTAAGAAAACATGATTTTCAAGACATCCTGGATACAAGCATTAACCAGACCATAAGCCGCACAGTTATAACCTCCGGAACAACATTCCTGACTGTTAGCGCTCTTTTCTTTTTCGGGGGCGAAGTTATTAATGATTTTGCCTTTACAATGATGATAGGAGTCATCATAGGAACTTATTCTTCAATATATCAATCCTGTCCTCTTCTCTTCTTTTGGAATAAAATATTCAAGCCAAAAAAAGGCATGAGAAAATGACAAAAACAATTTTAGACTTGTCAAAAACATTTTTTTCGATTATAATTTTATTTTTAATCCATTTTTAAAGAGGTAAAAAGATGGGTGAAAAAATTAAGCCGAAAAAGAAAGAAGAAATTCCTCACATCTTCAAAGATTCTTTTTTCTTAGCTGAAAAAACTAAAGCAAGAAAAGCCATTGCTTTTCCTATCGCTTTACTCATCCATGCTAGTCTTGTGGCAGCTATGATCGTTATTCCCCTTCTAAGCACCAGCGAATTACCCACAATAGAAGTTTACAGTGCTTTCCTCGCCCCTCCTCCACCTCCTCCACCACCTCCTCCACCCCCAGCTAAAAAACGTAAAAGCTCCCGCCCAAAAACACGCATCAAACCCGTCAGAGCCCAATCCACTATCGAACCAGGTAAACTCGTCGCTCCAGTCGAAATACCAGACGAAATTGCTGAAGAAGAATTATCAGATATCGGGATCGAAGGCGGAGTCGAAGGCGGAGTTGAAGGCGGAGTCGTCGGCGGTGTGCTTGGCGGCGTTGTCGGTGGTGTGCTCGGTGGTGTCGTGGGTGAAGTCGAAGCCCCTATACGAGCAGTCGGTGAAATCAAACCTCCTCGATTAATCAAAAAAGTCGAACCTCTCTACCCAGAAATCGCCCGTCAAGCAAGAGTGGAAGGTGTGGTCATCGTCGAGGCCACTACCAATATCTATGGGAGAGTTCAAAGAGTTAAACTCCTAAGATCAGTCCCTCTTCTTGATCAGGCCGCAATCGATGCTGTACGGCAGTGGGTCTACGAGCCGATGGTCATCAACGGCCGCCCCAGAGGTGTTATCTTTACGGTTACCGTCAGATTTAAACTAAAATAAAAAAGCTTTGAATGGCTTTTTAATTTAAAAGGAGGTACAAAAAATGCAATTTGGTCTGATTGAAATGTGGCACGCTATGGGACTTTTGGTAAAATTAGTTGCGATGCTCTTATTCAGTCTTTCCGTCATTACCATCTATCTCTTCATAGAAAGGCAGTTCATTTTCCTCAGAGCTAGAACATTGTCAAAACAAGTAGCACCGAAGCTGGCTGACTTGCTGAAAGAGGGACAACTCAAAGAAGCATTGAATTTTAGTTCTAAGAAAGAATACAGAAGAAGCCATCTGGCCCGAGTGACTGCTGCTGGAATCCAGGAATTTATCGAAGGAAAAGAAGCTTATCTCAACCTCGAAAAACAGGTTGAAACCGCTCAGAGAGGTAGTGAAAGAGCAGCTGTTATTTACACTCAAGAGCTGAAGAGAGGGCTGAATGTCTTAGCTTCAATCGCCACCTCTGCTCCTTTTATTGGCCTTTTCGGAACCATCTTTGGAATCATCAACGCTTTCCGTGGGATGGCACTCACAGGTTCAGGTGGAATCGGTGCTGTAGCCCAGGGCATCGCTGAAGCTTTAGTTGCAACCGGGGTCGGAATCGGTGTTGCTATTATCGCACTTTGGTGCTACAACTCCTTGACCACGAGGATTGATACCTTCTGCGCAGAGATGGCTAATACATCTTCTCAAATCGTCGATTTCTTTATCAGAAAAAAAGAAGAAGGAAAATCTTCGTAAAAGGCCCAGTCCACTCGAAATAATATGTTTGACAAGAGAGGTTAATAATGGCAGTTTCAGTCGGGAAAACAGGCAAAGTCACATCTGAACCTAATGTCGTTCCCCTCTGTGATGTTCTGCTTGTGCTTTTGATCATTTTCATGGTGGTAACTCCTTTGATTCAAAAAGGAGTCGATGTCAGACTTCCGGATGCTCTTAACACCATAAACATGCCCGAAAGTCCAGAAGTGGTTCTCTCTATCAGAAAAGACGGCACTATATACGTTAATCAAGAGCAGGCAACAGAAGAAAACTTACAAACTATTCTAGAAGAAGCTTTTTTAACCGCAACCGAGAAGAAGCTTTATTTGAGAGCCGACCAGAATCTGGAATACGGAAAAATAATTGATATAATCGAAATCCTTAAAAATGCTGGCATAGAGATTATCGGAATCATTACTGAGAAAAAAGCAGAAAGGATTGATTAACGACTGACTTCTATATATTTTTTTGTGTTAAATAATTCATCTCTTATTTAGGTTATTCAAAGGGTAAGAAAAGAGAGCGTTCAACTTCTTTCTTACCCTTTGGAACCCAACGCATCACTTCCCGCCAAAGTGCCTCACTTTCCATACAAAAGTAAAGCGGCACATCGGATCCCCCATTTTTTTTTATGAAGCTAATAATTTCTTTATAAAGTTCAATCCTAAGAGGCTTAAAATATCTGAATTTTCCATCTTTTCCCTTAATAAATTCATCATAAAAAATCTTTGTTTTAGGAAATCTCTTCTTGATTATCGATTTAAGAAGAGGAGGAAATCTTAAACTTCCAAGGCTCATCCAAGCAATCCTTCCCGGCTCGATTGTTTTCATCAACATCTTTATAAGCTCCTCATAGTCCTGCTCCCAACCGGGGTAGCGAATCAATGGGTCAAAATGGAAACCGACACGAAAGCCTTTCTCTAAGACTCGCCTGGCTGCATAAACTCTCTCCTCTACCTCAGGAGCTCCTCTCTCTAACTCTAGGGCCATCTTCGATGAATTAAGAGACCAAGAGATGACAATGTTATCGGCAGGTTCTTGATTCAAAACATTTCTTATGTTAGTTGTTTTTGTCTTCAGTTCGAAGTATACGTTTCTTTTTCCTCTAAAATAGGAGATCAAATCTTTCGAGATCTCAGTCATATGGTCCAAAGCCAACGAATCCCCAAGTTCACCTGTTCCAATGCGAAAAGCCCTCTTTCTGTTTTTGTTACAAAAAATATCAAGCTCTCTCCATAAATCTTTCAAGTTGACATGAACTGTTATCAGAGGATTTGATAAATAATGTTGAAGTATGCAGTAGGAACAATCAAGAGGGCAATTGAGTTCCAAATTAATAATAAAATAATTACAGCCAATGTAATGGGGAGTGCAGGGACAGGGTTTGACAAATTCTCCTCTTTGCTTGGTGAGCAAAAGATATTTTTTTCCTTCCTGTATAGCGTTTCTTGTGACTTTTAAATCTTCAATCAACTCATGTGGATTATCGATGATTTCTTTGGGAACTCGACTTGTGTTTTTTATGATTCTCTTGGTTAAGGCAAAATCTAAACTGTTTCTTTCTATGAAGATTTTCTGAGGAGTATAATCTGACTCAATCATCAGAGAAAAGTTTGAATAATCTCGAAAATTCTTTTTTGGAAGCAACTTCTTGAAGCTTCAAAAGATGACTCTTAAATTCTTTTTCATTCTTGAAGTTAAAATGAACAGTTACGTCTTCATCCTCGAAAAAAGGGGAATGATTAATAGCTATATCTTCTGGCCAGCACGCCTTTTTCAAAAAAGAATCAAAAGCCTCTTTCCAAGAATAAAGATGAGGAAATCTTTTTCTCTTCAATAATAGGCGGATTTTATTGGCTTTCTGCAAAGGCGATAATTTCTCAGAATCTACAATCTCCAAGATTTCTGCTGATTTCAGAACTTTTTCAGCTGGAATATCATTTTTGAGCGATATTTCTCGAAGATTTTCCAGTATTTCTTTCTGTTTATTTTGACCCAAAGGCAGGAGGAGAGGAAGGAGAAGTCTTCTTTCCGAGGAATTAAACTCAGCAAGCATTTCTAAAGAAGCAAATGGGATATGCTTCTCATGAATGAATTTTTTCAATTCTGGTTCAAATTGAGAAAAAGTTGCAAACATATCAAGATGGCTTAAAGTTTGAGGGATATTGAGTAGTGGCATGTAAAACTCGAGGATATTTCTTTTAGCTTCACCAAATTCCTTTAACTTTCTCAAAATTTCTGCTTTATCAAGAAGGCTAAACTCTCTCGTGGCCAAATTCTCATAGAAAGCAATCAAAAAAGTTTTAAGTTCATCTTCTTCTTCAACCACGAAGACAGGGATAGAAGACAGGGAAATCTGTGAACATGCCAGAACTCTTTTCCATCCTGAGACGAGGATAAAATGGTTATTTCGGAAGCTTACAAGGGGAGGATAAATGAGGCCGATTTTTTTTAAGGAAAGGGCAAGTTTCTCAAGCGAAAAAAAATATGAAATCCTGAACCGCTCATCCTTAAGATAGATATCATTGAGGTTTAAATATTTATTCTTCATAGTCCTTTACGTTTTACGTTTCATGTCGGATGAAAGAGGTTCGTTCATGCTTCCCGTTCTATATCCTTCAAGATCAAAGGTGATATAGACATATCCAAATCTTTTAAAATTCCTAATAATCTTCTCTCTTATCCCTTTCTTTATAATTGTCGGAAATTCATTTGGCGCTATCTCAATCCGGGCAATCTGACCATGGTGTCTAACTCTGAATTGAGAGAAACCCAACTCTCTCAAATAGTCCTCAGCCTGATCTATTTGTCTTAAGCTTTTAACATCGATCTCTGTATAGTAAGGAAATCTTGAAGAGAGGCAGGCAAATGAAGGTTTTTCCCAAGTGGATAAACCTAATTTCCAGGAAAGCTGTCTTATTTCATTTTTTACGAGCCGAACTTCTTTCAACGGAGACCGGACACCAATTTCTTCTGCCGCTTTTGCTCCTGGCCTAAAATCAGATATATCTTCATAATTTGATCCATCCAGAATATAAGGGATGGCTTCGGATTCGGCAATATGTTTAAGCCTCGAGAAAAGTTCTTTTTTGCAGAAATAGCACCTTTGTGGCGGATTATTTACAAAATCAGGATTTTCTAGTTCATGAGTATGAATAATCCTAACTCTGACATTCAATTCTTTCGCAAGCCTGAGGGCTTCTTTTTCCTCTCTCTGGGGATAGGTTTCCGAGCTTGCTATAACTGCTAATACATTTTCTCCCAATACATCATGGGCAACCTTCAATAGGAAAGTGCTATCTACTCCTCCAGAGAAAGCTACAAGCACTTTTCCCATCTTACAAAGAATAGTTATTAATTTTTCATACTTGCAGAGTGTATCATCGGAGATTTCTTTGATATGATATTGGGCTGATTTATTCATGGCTTGCGCCTTATATATATGCTAGTGTCGTGTCATGCGTGAAATATCGTATCAGGCACTCGTCATTCCCACAAATGTGGGAATCCAGTATTTCTGGCTACTTCGGTGCTTCTGGATTCCCGCTTCCGCGGGAATGACGGTCATCTTTGCGACATTACATAGATGACAGGACACTAGCATTATATAAGGCGCAAGCCATGAATAAATCAACCCAATATCAAATCAAAGAAATCTCCGATGATACACTCTG
>JAUWYH010000097.1 GCA_030615975.1 Candidatus Aminicenantota bacterium | reverse complement strand
ATAACAACATCAGCCTTAGCGAAATGTTTTTTGACTTCTTTTTCCATCTCTTCGGCCGTTTGGATTTTTTTGAACTTGACTTTTGAGGGAGGAACGATTGAAGCAGGGCCTGAAATGAGAACAACATCAGCCCCCCGCCTTCGAGCCTCCTCAGCAATCTCATAGCCCATTTTGCCTGAAGATCGATTCGTGAGAAAGCGAACAGGATCCAGGAATTCGCGTGTCGGACCAGCAGTGACCAGGACTGTTTTCCTTTTCAAGCTTTGAGTCTTTTTTATCAACCTTAATCCTTCTTCTACAATTTTCTCCACAGCCCCCAATCTGCCCCATCCTTCTTCCTGACAAGCCAAGTATCCCTTTTCGGGTTCTACGAATTTTGCCCCACATGCCTTGAGTTTCTGGATGTTCAATTGGATTTGACGGTGAAAATACATCGCTTCATTCATAGCAGGAGCAACAAGCACCGGGCAACTGACAGCCATATAAAAAGTCGACAAAAAATCATCGGCTACACCTGAAGCAAATTTCCCTATTATGTTAGCAGTGGCCGGAGCAACAAGAAGAAGAGATGTTTCTTGGGCCAAAGACACATGGACAATTCTCTCCGATGAGTCTTTTTCAAAAGAATCAATTAAGACTTTCTCTCTAGAGAGAGCAGAGAAAAGCAGAGGAGAGATCATACGAGAAGCATTTTTGGTCATGATGACCTGAATTTGATAATTTTCCTTCTGAAATCTGCGGATGATTTCGCAAGATTTATAGATACTGATAGAAGAACAGACGCCCAATACAATTTTTCCCAATTTAGCCTCTTTCATTCATTTTCAAAAAAGCTTCTGAGAATAGGCACAATTTCTTTCTTGCGAGAATCGAGCCGACATCTCGTTGCTAAAATAATTGAAGCTAGCTCTTTTCGAGCTTTATCAAGTTTGTCGTTGATAATGATGTAGTCAAACTCAGGATAATATCTGATTTCTTTCTTTGCGATTTCAAGCCTTCTCCCAATCACGTCCACAGCTTCCTCTCCTCTATTCTTAAGCCTCGTTTTTAGTTCTTGGAACAAGGAAGGAATGATAAAAATAAACACGGCTTTTTTGAATTTTGTCTTTATTTGTTGGGCGCCCTGAATATCGATATCCAAAAGCAGGTCCCTTTCGGACCCTTTTTTTTCTATCTCTCTTTTGGATGTCCCATAATAATGGCCATGGACGACAGCCCATTCTGCCAGTTTATCCATTTCAATCATCTGCCCGAATTCTGCTTTGGAGACAAAAAAATAATCCTTCCCCTCCTGCTCTGAATCTCTTTTTTTGCGGGTAGTATAAGAAATAGAAAACTCAACATTTTCCACTTCCCCCAATATGCTTTTGACAAGGGTAGATTTCCCGCAGCCTGAGGGCCCTGTGATTACGTAAAGCATCTTTTCACTCTTTTATATCATCGATAGCTTATCTATTCGATGTTCTGCACTTGCTGGCGGATAGTCTCCACTTCACTCTTTACGGTCAAAATCTCTTTGATTATTTCTATATCCTGGGCTTTAGAATTTATGGTGTTCGCCTCTCTATAAAGTTCCTGGGCAATAAAATCCAATTTCTTTCCTACGGGCTCTTCTTTCTTCGAAGATAAAAGCTCCTCCATATAATTCAAATGATATTTAAGCCTCGTTATCTCCTCCGTCAAATCATACCGCTGAGCCAGAAAGGCTGCTTCCTCAACAATTTTCTCTTCTGAAAGCGATGTTTCATAATTCAGATCTTTTAATCTCAGCTCTAACTTTTCCCGAATGATTAGAGGATGGGTTTTAGCCAGTTTTTCAACCCGCCTCAAAACTTGTCTTATGTTTTGAACATGGCCACGGATCTCTCGCCCCATCTCCTTCCCTTCTCTTATCCTCGCTTTTATAACATATTCCAGAGTCAAATCAAATTTTTTTTCTAAGAAAGAAACTTCATCCTTAGTGAAATCTTTTCTTCTCATCTCCACAGCACGAGGGATGGCAAAAATATTATCTACTGAAAAGCTTATTTTTCTCTGCATCTTAGAAAAAATTCTCTCAAGAGAAGAAAATATTTTCTCCAACAAATCTTCATTGAACCAAAAATCCCATCTGGAGGAATCTAAAAAAACGAGTTCCACCGAAACTTCTACTCTCCCTCTGTGAAGCTTTTTCTGACAGACAGCTCTGAGTCTGTTTTCTACACTCCCAATGGGAGTGCCTCGATAACTCCAATCAAAGAAGCGATGGTTCAAAGTTTTGATGCTTATCTTTGCTGAAAGATATTGAGAATCAAACCTCTTATCTGCATAGCCCGTCATACTCTGGATCAAGGCGTCTCCTCCCTTTCCTCTGGAAACTGCAGATCATACAATTTTTTATAAATGCCATCTTTCCTGCAGAGTTGTTTATGAGTGCCGATTTCAGCAATTCTCCCTCTATCAACCACCAATATTTTATCAGCGCTTCGGATTGTGGATAAGCGGTGAGCGATAACAAATGTGGTTCTGTTCTTCATGACATTGGCCAAAGCGATCTGTATTAGCCTTTCTGACTCAGAGTCAAGAGCTGAGGTGGCCTCATCAAGAATAAGAATAGGTGGATCCTTAAGCAAAGCTCGCGCAATCGCCAATCTCTGTCTTTGTCCGCTGGACAGCAGTGATCCTTTTTCTCCAACCAAGTCATCATATTCTTGAGGAAGCTCTACAATAAAATCATGGGCTTTGGCTGCTTCGGCTGCCTCTATAACCCTTTTCAGCGAAATATCCTCCAGCCCATAGGCTATATTATTCCGTACTGTATCGTTGAAGAGAATGAGATCCTGAGTCACAAGGCCAATCTGGGATCTGAGGGACGAAAGACTTACTTCACGGATATCAATACCATCAATAGTGATTCTCCCCGAAGTCGGGTCATAAAAACGAGAAAGGAGATTTATGATAGTTGTTTTTCCAGCACCGCTCAACCCGACAAGAGCAACTGTTTCATTAGGCATGGCTTCAAAATCGACATTGTAAAGAACAGGTCTTGTTTCATTGTAGCTGAAAGAGACATTTTCGAATTTCACTTCTCCTTTTATAGGAGGAAGAGGGAAAGCACAAGGATGGTCTTTGATTTGAGGCTTATTTTGCAGAATCTCTTGGACTCTTTCATAACAGGCAACTCCCTGCTGGATTGTGTTGTTGGCTCGACTCAAGCGTTTTATTGGTGTGAACATCATAAAAATGGCCATGACAAAAGAGCCAAAATCTCCTGGGCTTATGTATCCTTGGGCTATTCTCGTTGTGCCCACCACAAGGATGAAAGCTCCGATGACCCCACCCAGAAATTCCATAAAAGGCGAAGATAAACTTCCTATCCAAGCCAGCTTTATGCTTGTTTTAAAATAGCTGTGCGTAGCCTGAAAAAACCTCTTGATTTCAAATTTTTCCATGGTGAATGCCTTGACAATCTTGTTTCCAGTAATACTTTCATGGAGAAGATTATATATTTGAGACATCTTGATCTGATTCAGCTTTCCCTTCTTTTTGAGCTGTCGGCTAAAGAGTGCTAAGAGGAGAACAGCTAAAGGAGCGATGATAAAAGATGCCAAAGCCAAGCGCCAATCGGTAATAAATATGTAAATGATAAGGGCAAAAAGAATAAAAATTGCCTGGATGAGATCACCCATGCTGCCTGAGACTGCCTGCTGAATCTTATCCACATCATTCGTCAATCTGGACATCAGCTCACCAGTCGGTTTATGGTCAAAGTAATTGGACGACTGGTAAACAAGATGTTCGAAAAGTTCATCTCTCAGTTTTTTTACGGCTTTATGCCCGATAGACTTCATAAAAAACGAAGACAAGAACGTAAACAACCCTTTCCCAAAAATTACAATCACCAGGAGTAAAGGAATAAACCAGAAGAGTTGTTCCCTACTCACTCGGAGATTTTTAAAAATAAAAGCCATTAAATTTGTTTTGTCAGGAGATGCCTGAGGGGCAAGCTGGAGCATTTCATCAATGATGGGCTGGATCAAATTAACAAATACATATGTAAAGAAAGCGACAAATACGGTGAATACAAAAGAAAGAACGAGCGCCTTTTTCTCTTCAATAGTAAGCTTTAAAAGCTGAAGGACTGCTTTCATTCTTTAAGCCCTTGTGGCAGATAAAATTTTTTTTGAAATCTCAAAGGCATTCAACGCTGATCCACGAGTTAGATTATCCGCGACCGTCCATATCCAAAAGCTTTTGGGAAGAGATTTCTCTTTTTTTATCTGACCTATAAAAATTTTATCCTTTCCTGCAACAGAAACACAAGAAGCAGGAGAGGAAAGTGTTGGGGATGTTAGCTTAAAGTAAGGAGATCTCTTGAAAAGATCTTTTAAAGCTTGGATTTCTGCTTTCTCTTTTAATTCTAAATAGGTCATTATCGAATAAGAATGGAAAACAGGAGCCTGGACGAGTGAGAGTGTGAGAGGAAAATCCCATGCCTTAAGAACCCTTTTTATCTCGATCATGATTTGCTTCTCAACAGCAGAAAAGCCATTCTCATCCATCGGTTCAGTATGGGAAAGAAGATTAAAGGCAATCTGGGCCTTAAAGACTTTCTTTGTGAGAGAAGAGCTATTTAATATATCTACACTCTGGTTGGCTAATTCCTCGATGCCGGATTTCTCAAAAGCAGAAACGGGTTGGAGGACAAAAGCTATTGCTTTGGAAAGCCCAAATTCTTTGAGAATTAAATAAAAAATATGGGAAAGGATGACTGTAACAGGATGAGGATTGGCAATTATATCAGGCCTTTTCTTTAGAATAATTCTATCGTTTACACCAGCCACAACTATGGGAATTTCCTTTTCTGAATTAAATGTCTCGCTCAAATCGATAGCCTGATATTTTTGTCCTTGAGCAAGAATTCCATATTTTCGGTTTATCTCTTTATCAGCTGCTAAAAAAACCAGATCCGAATTAAAAAGAGAATCATCCTCAAGATTGTGAATGACCTTCGGTTCTCCTTGAAATTGAGTCAGTTTGCTGTATTTTTCTTTAACATCCGGGTCAAAAAAATCTATCTTTTCAAAAAGAAATTTTTCACTGCTCAAAACATTCTTTATCTCTTTTCCGCGCAGAGAATCTGTTCCAACTAGAGCAAGTCTCAACTTTTTCTTCTCGTTCATTTTAAAACGGCCTTATGGAAGAGATTTTCTGTACTCTGTCATCAAGTAATACATCTTATCTTTAAGAGCAAGCTTTTTCTTCTTCAACTCTTTCTCCTTGAGCCTCTCCTCTTCGGAAAGATACCCTTTCTTTTTGAACTCTTCAAGTTTTTCCTCATATTGTTGGTGCTTTTGATATGCTTTTCTGAATTCTTCACTTTCTTTGAGCATGATTTCTTTAAGCTCTTTTTCTTCCATCGAGTTTTCCCTCCACCTGGAAGGATATCACAACATATCTCCTATTTCAATTTCGCTTCTTCCTTAAAAATCTGTTCTAATCTGTTGACCAAAGCGCTCCAGGTAAAATCCTTTATTCTCTTCCATCCCTCCCGGGCTAATCTATGGCGAAGCCCTTCATTTTGGATAAGCCTTTCAATCTGGTAACGCAAAAAAAGAGGATAAGGAAAAGGAGATACTAAAGCTGTGTGGTTGTGAAAGGCAAAATGGAATATTCGCTACAGAGGGCAACATCAAAACCTCCCTCCCCTAGAGAAGAAAAAGACTCTGTTCTTCCTTTGAATTCTAACCATTCAGGTTTTCTTCCGTCTGGATGGAAAAGAACAAAGCAATGACCCCTTTTGGAGAATTCATTGCCGATTTCTATATACCTCCTCACGCCTCCAAAAATTTCCATATGGGGGAGTACTGCGGCAATTTTCATCGGGAAATGAACGTAGCATGAGTCTCTAGCTTAGTCAAGACTATGGAAGCATCTTGTTTTCCATGATGCAAGTAAACGAATCCAAGAGACACAATACTTAACCTGGATTATTCACGAGTCGAGTTAGCAGTTGACTTTATAAAAGAAGAAAATTATACTCAAAATCCAAACAAGAAAATGGCGAGGTAGCTCAGTCGGTAGAGCGAGAGACTGAAAATCTCTGCGTCGGCGGTTCGATTCCGTCCCTCGCCACAATCCTTATTTCCACTGAAATTATTGAAAATTAAAGAATTATATATTTATACACAAGGAATATTTAGGAA
>JAUWYH010000103.1 GCA_030615975.1 Candidatus Aminicenantota bacterium | reverse complement strand
ATTGACAAATGACCAGGGGAATTGAATGAGAATAGCAGCAAGCCTGTTTTTTGCCCTGAGAGGTTCGATGCCAAGCTTAAAATCATCCACATTCTTTTGGGTGAAATCTTTTCTCTGGTGAGTGAAGATTTGATGGAGCTTGACTGAGAAAAGAAAGTCAGGGTAGTTATCCACTTTTTTTATCCAGGAAAGAGACATATAGACTGCAGGAGGTCTGTAAAAAGTGCTGTTAATCTCCACGATATTGATATATTTTGCTAAAAATATAAGAGGATGGAATCCTTGAGCTTTTCTTTCAGGATAGACAATCCCTTCCCAGTCTTTATAGCTCCAGCCTGCTGTTCCAAAAAAGTAGCGAGCCATGAGGATTTTATTTTAAACAAATAAATCAAAATTTCCAATGATTATACATTTTTACTCCTGCTGTCCCCTAAAAAAAAGATTGCTACCAAAATGTTTTTTGATTATTATGTTTAGGACATATCAAGGAATTTAAAAATGAGAAAAGTCTTTATTATTTTTGTATCGATTTTCTTCCTTTTTCTTTCTTGTAAGAAACAGCAAGATGATCTTTATACTATGGGTATTTTTCAAGTCGATGATGCCCCTCATCTTAACGAAGTTCGCAAAGGTTTCATCCGTGCCTTAGAGGAAAATGGCTTGATCGACGAAACTAATATCAAGTTGATAATCAGAAATGGGATGGGGGATATCCCTGAAGTCCAGAGGATTGCTCAAGAATTCGTGAATAAGAAAGTTCAAATGATCGTTCCCTTTTCTACTCCTTGTCTGCAGGCTGCTCTCCACGCAACTCGTGAGATTCCGATTATATTCTCTTCTGTGGCCGATCCTAGTCTTGCCGGTGCTGGCAAATCTGCTGAAAATCATCTGAGCAATGTTTCTGGAGTTTCTTCCAGAGGTCCAATTAAACAGAGTCTCGTTTTTCTCAAGGAAATCCTGCCCGATGCGAAAAGAGTGGGAACTTTGTGGACACCGTCAGAGATCAATTCCGAGTTTTATCTAGAGCTAGCTAAAAAAGGCGCCAGCGAGTTGGGCCTGGAAATAGTGGCTGTGCCGATTGCAAATAAGAGCGAAGTCCTTCTCTCTGCTCAAGTGTTGATCAACAAAAAAATTGATGCTATTTATCAGATTTCTGACAATACAATCAATGCCTCTTTTGAAGCTATAGGGAGAATGGCAGAGGAAAATGCTATTCCTCTTTTTGGGGGATTTATCCTTTCCACCCACCTTGGAGCTTGTGCAGCATTAGGTTGGGATTTTTTTGATATGGGGTATAAAGCCGCTCAAATCGCTATTCGAGTCAAAAATGGAGAAAGTCCGGGAGATATTTCGATTCAATATATGAGTAAGGTCAGATTGTATTTAAACTTGAATGCTGCAAAAAAGCAAGGCATTGAATTTTCTGAAGATGTTTTAAAAAGAGCAGACGAAATCGTCGGTATTGAAGAAAGCTCACAACAGAATTCAGAAATTCGATGAAAAAATTCTTTGTAACTCTTTTATTTTCCCTATTTTTCCTTTTTTTGGGTTTTTTATTGTTCTTTTTTGCCTACTTTTACCATTCTATGCCCAAGATAAAAGGAGAGGTTTCGTTAAAAGGTTTAACAACCGAGGTAATAATAATCAAGGACTATTGGGGAGTTCCTCATATTTTTGCTCAAAACGAGAAAGATCTTTTTTTTGCCTGCGGTTATGCCCATGCTCAAGAGAGAATGTGGCAAATGGACCTTAACAGAAGAGCCGGATTCGGGAGGCTTTCTGAAGTATTCGGCAAAATGGCTCTGGAGAAAGACAAGCTAATGAGAAATTTGAGCCTCAAAGAGGCTGCTTTTAAAGATTATGAGAAGCTTTCCTCCAGAATGAAAGAGCGCCTTCTCTCTTACAGTGATGGAGTCAATTCCTGGATAGATTCAAGAAGATTTAACTGGCCGCCTGAATTTTTGTTATTGCGCTATCGCCCTCAACCTTGGAGGCCAATCGATTCTCTCATTATTAAAGATGTGATGGCATTTCTGCTTTGTACGGATTTTCAAAGTGAAATTCTGAGAGCCAAATTGGTGAAACATCTCGGTGCGCAAAAAGCTCTTGAAATTTTGGAAGAAGGGATAGAGATTCCTTCATCTGGATTCAATGATGTTTCTCTTTCCGACTGGCTGAGCTCTCAAACCGTTCAAGCAAGTAACAATTGGGTTCTGTCAGGTAACCGAACGGAATCTGGAAAGCCTCTATTGGCCAACGATCCTCATCTTGAAATCACACTCCCCCCTATCTGGTTCGAAATTCATCTGAACTGTCCCACAATAAATGTTGTGGGGGTTTCGATTCCTGGGCTCCCTTTAGTCATCATCGGGCATAACGAATCTATTTCTTGGGGAATGACCAACTCTGCAGCCGATGTTCAGGATCTTTTTATTGAGAAAATTAGCTCTTCCCAGGATATGTACTTGGATAAAGACGGATGGAAACCACTGATGAAGATAGAAGAGGTAATCAGGATAAAGGGGGAGAAAGAACCCGAGAGAATGGAAATCCGTTGGACAGCACGAGGGCCGATCATCTCTCCTTTCATTGTTGAAAGCCAAACCCCTGTTTCCTTAAGCTGGACTATTTATCAAGGAGGGAGGACATTTGAATCCCTTTATCTCCTTAACAAAGCTCAGAATTGGGACGAGTTTGTGGATGCGGTTAAACTGTTCGATGCGCCTTCACAAAATTTTGTTTACGCGGACAGGCATGGTAATATCGGGTATTATTTAAGTGGAAAGATTCCCATACGCAGAGAAGAAACGGCCCTTTTCCCTGTTCCGGGTTGGGAAGAAGAAGGGCACTGGAAAAGCTTCATCGATGAAGAGGAAAAGCCCAATCTTTATAATCCTGATAAAGGGTATATCATAACTGCTAATAATAAAATCATTCCCGATGATTTTCCTTATTATATAAGCTTTGACTGGGATGCTCCTTTCAGGGCAGAAAGAATAGAAGAAATATTGCTCCAAAGAGAAAAACATAATATTGAATCCTTTAAGAGAATTCAGAATGATGTCTTTTCCAAAAAATCTGAACTCTTACTTCCCTTTCTTAGAGAGATAGATGAGAAAGAAGGAGACTTGAGCAAAGCCCTGAATATTGTTAAGCAATGGAACTTGGAGATGAAATCCGGAAAAGAGCCGGCGCTTTACGAGGTCTTTATGGATATTTTCCATGAAGAAGTTTTAAAGGACGAACTCGGTGAGAATTTTGAAAAGTTTGATTCTCTTTTTAGGCGAAAAAAAGCTGGTCTTCTTAGAATCCTTGATGATCCTTTCTCTTCCTGGTTTGATAAAAAAGGGACGTCTCTTGTTGAAACAAGAGAAGATATTATAAGAATCAGTTTAGAGAAGGCCTACAAATGGTTGGAGAAGAACTATGGAGATCCCGAAAAATGGGATTGGATGAAGATAAATTCTGTCGATTTCAAACATGTCCTCGGAGAAGTGCCGGTTTTCAGATTTTTTAATCGAGGGTCTCATCCGAGCGACGGGAATGCATTCACAGTAAAGGCTTCTTTCTCAAAAGGAAATAACACAACTTGGGGAGTGTCATTTCGTCAGATTATTGATTTATCCAATTTGAAAAATTCAATTTGTGTCCTTACATCAGGTCAGAGCGGACACTTTCTCAGCCGCTTTTACGATGATCAGATTCCTCTCTGGCTTGAAGGCCGTTATCATCCGATGCTTTTTTATTCAGAGGACATCGAAGCTAAAGCCAAAGGAAATTTATGGCTAAAACCTTTATTGAGGAAATAATAATAAGCCAAAAATGAGAATCAATAATCGGGGAGCGACATGAAAATTTGTGGACTATTAAGAGAAGATCATATTATTCTTGATTTGAAGCCAGGGGCTAAAAGACAAATTCTTGAAGAATTTGTTTAGATCTAAATGGAAAAATGTATAATGTGTTGTCCCTGGCCAATCTGAGTGGCCGCTTTGATGGCTTTATGAGTCAGTTGAGATGCCAGAGAGCATGCTTTTTCAAGAGGGTTTCCTTTAACTAAGTAAGCTAGAAGGCTGGAGGAGAGGAAACATCCTGTTCCATGGACTTTTTTTTCTATTTTTTCTTTTTTAAAGAAATGATATTTTTTTCCATCAAAGAGCAAATCTAATTTTTGATTGGGGAGGTCTCCTCCCTTAATCAAACAAGGAATATAACTAAGTTTATAAATTTGTTCGGCTGCTTCTTTCATATCTTCGGGAGTGTTCATTTTGATTCCGGAGATCATTGAGGCTTCTTCCATATTGGGAGTAAAGAGAGAAGCTTTTCCTCTGATTTTTGAGATGTAGCTGGGGATGGCTTCCTTTTCAAAAAGCCAGGTACCAGAGCTGGATTTAAAGACAGGGTCGATCACTTTGGGGATTTTTGGATTGTTTGATAAAATCGCCGCTATAACCTGGATATTTTTTTGTGAGCCAACCATTCCCACTTTGATACCAGAAAAGGAGATATCATAACAGAGAGTTTGGTATTGATTCTGCAGGAAATCAGGGGAAAGGCAATGGACCTCTTTGACAGTGCGGGTGTTTTGTGAAGTTAAGGAAGTGAGAATAGCCATTCCTTGAAAACCAAGGTGCTCGAAAGCTTTCAAATCAAGTAAGACTCCAGCTCCAGAGGTTGGGTCATATCCTGCTATTGACAGGAGAATTTTTCTCAAGAAAATAAGCTCCTTCTTCACCCCATTTTAAATAAAAATAGGAAAGAATGCTAGACGAGTGAGAGATAGAGATTATCGTAAAACCTAAAACGTAAAACGTAAAATGTGAAGGACATGGAATGAAACAATGTAGGGTCCGATGCCCTCATCGGACTGATAAAATGTTTTGATAGGTCCGATCGGGGAACAGACCCTACATTTTTACGTTTTACGTTTCACGTTTGATATGTTAGTATATTTTCCATTCGTGATGGACGCAAGAGCGCACATTTTTGTTTCAGGTCGAGTCCAAGGAGTGTTTTTCCGTGATCACACCCAAAGATGGGCTTCTTCTCTTCATCTTACAGGCTGGGTTAGAAATTTGATAGATAGGCGAGTAGAAGTCTTAGTAGAAGGAGATAAAGAGAAAATCGAGAATCTTATTAGAAAGTTAGAGGAAGGGCCTCCTTTTGCCCATGTTGAAAGAGTCGAAGTGAGCTGGGAGAAATACAGGAGCGAATTTGATGATTTCCGCATAACATGGGCCGATTTTTAAAGGCATTGGAGAATGCATATCCTGGAAGAACCATAAGATTGAAACTGAATCTTATCTTATGAAAGGAAGGGTTAGGAATGTTAAAGATTAGCAAAAAGAACCAGCCTACAGTAGAGGTTTTTAATGGAGTTGTCCGGAAGACTCTTGTTTGTGGGAAGGACGTTTTAATGGCAAGGTTTGAATATAAAAAAGGTTCTAAGGTCCCTCCTCATAAACATTCTTATGAACAGGTCACTACAATCCTTAAGGGCGAACAGAAAATTATCATAGAAAGAGAGGGAAAAAGGGAAGAAATCCTCATAAAAAGCGGAGATTCCTATATTGTTCCTTCTAATTTTGAGCACGAGCAGATAAGTCTTACAGATGCGGTCACAATCGATGCCTGGAGTCTTGCTCCATAGAAGCGGAAAAGGAAAAAAGGGGCAGGCTCTTTTGCTTGAAAAAGGAAATAGTCTCTATGTGGGAACAGAGCCTAAAAGTTGAGACTGTCTTTTGTAAACCGAAAACAGTAAAACGTGAAGCATAAACCGTAAACCGGAAAACAAAAGACGGAAAGAATCGTGAATGTGCTCGTAGGATAAAATCATGTAGGACCCGATGGCCTCATCGGGCCGATAAAAATTAAAACAGGCCCGTTCGGAGAATGGACCCTGCATATCTTTGCTGTTTACCCTTAAGGTTTTACGTTTCACGAGAATCATATATCAGGCCTTTTTCTCTTCATGGAAA
>JAUWYH010000208.1 GCA_030615975.1 Candidatus Aminicenantota bacterium | reverse complement strand
CAAAGAAAAGCCCAATAGAAATAGAAACAAACAATCCTAAAAAGACTGACCATAGAGTTACCGAAGCGGGGAGTGGAGTTGCAGCTCTAACAAGGGAAGCTATCAAGAAACCGAAAATTATGCCTAAGATGCCTCCTGTGCTTGTTAAAAAGATGGCTTCGATCAAAAACTGTTTTAGAATATCTGAAGGACGGGCTCCGATGGCTTTACGTATTCCTATTTCTCTTGTTCTTTCTTTAACAGAGACAAGCATGATATTCATGACGCCGATTCCTCCCACCATCAGGCCGATGGATGAGATAACGATCATCACGAGGTAAGCAGCACCTGTGAGTTGGTTGTAAAGACCAACTATGGTGTCTTGAGTGTAGACAGAGAAATCATTAGGCTTTCCAAACCCGACTTTTCTTCTTTTTCGCAGGATGTTTATGATTTCTTCGATGGTCTCAGGAAGATAACCATGCTTCTTAGGGATAGCCAGGATTTCCAGGTTTTCGAGGTCGTAAGGAAAATATTTCATAAGAGTGGTTATAGGGATGCCCGCAAAATTATCTTGACTCTGCCCGAATATACTTCCCCTCTTTTGAAGAACACCGATAACAGTGAATTTTTCTGGACCGATTCTTATTTCTTTTCCCAAAGGTTGAGTATGAGGAAAAAGAGTCTCTGCCAGTTCAGAACCGAGAACACAGACTTTGGTCCGATGAGCCACATCTGTTTCTGTTATAAATCTTCCTTTTTCAGGGAGGTAGACAGAAATAATCTGGGGAAATTTTTCGCTCATGCCTAATATTATAGCGTCTTGACTTTTAATATTCTGATATTTAATAGTTATGTTCTCGAATATATCGGCAACAAGATCTACACCCACGGCTTTAACCAATTGGCTTTCCTTTTCTATGGCTACAGCATCTTCAAATGTGAGATCTTTTCTTTTTCTCTCTTCTTCAGATCTGCGACCGATTTGAATGCCTGGTTCGTATTTTTCGACAAAAATGAGATCTGAACCAATAGATTCCAGTTCGCTAAGAAAGGAGCGGTTTAACCCCTGGATGATCGAGACCATCCCGATTACGGTCATGACACCGATCATAATTCCTAGTAGGGTCAGAAACGATCGAAGTTTATGGCTTTTTATGGAGTCGAAAGACATGCTGAATATTTCTCTTAGAATCCCTAATCTCATTGTGCGGCTCTTAAAGATTCAATAGGGTCAAGCTTTGAAGCTTTGCTAGCAGGATAGAGGCCAAAGAAGAGACCAACAGAGGTAGAGACGAAAATAGCAGCAAAGATAGAGACAGGTTCAACACTTGAAGGCATAGAAGTCGCTGCGGTGACAATTCTAGCAATTATAAACCCCAAGAGAATCCCGATTAGCCCGCCAATAGCAGAAATAGTTGCAGACTCGATTAAAAACTGGAATAAAATATCCATACGGCGGGCCCCCACTGCCATCCGGATCCCAATCTCTTTGGTTCTTTCGGTGACAGAAACGAGCATGATATTCATGATGACTATCCCTCCCACGACGAGGGCAATGGAGGAGATAGCAATCATGGCAAAATAGATACTGGTTGTGGCTGATTTATAAAATTGGATGAAAGTTTCTGAACTCCTGAACGAAAAATCATCCGGTTTGTTGAAGGACAGATGGCGTCTGGAGCGGAGAATTGTTCTTACTTCTTCTTGGGCTTTTTCCATTTGTTCCTGGGATGAAGTATGTATATTTATGCTGATGCTCCTTCTTGAGCCATATAGTTTCTGAAAAGCAGTGATGGGAATTCGGACATAATTGTCTTGGCTCATTCCCAGTAGTTTTCCCTTCTTTTTGCCAAGCCCAATCACTAGAAAATTATGGGGACCGATTTTCAACCATTTTCCTAAAGGATCCAAATAAGGAAACAACTTTTCGACCACATCGACACCGATAATACAGACATAGCGAGAACGGTTCTCATCTTCTCTTTGGATATGCCTTCCTCTTTCTATCTCTACAACAGAGCCAATCATATGGTCGAGATAAGTAATCCCTCTTATTTCAACGTCTTTGAGATATTGATTTTTGAATTTTACGGTTCTACTTGTACTGACGGAGGCTCCTGTCAGTTCGCAAGATTGGCATTGGCTGCGGATGACTCTCATATCGTCCAGAGTAAGATTTTTTCGTTTCATTTGTTCTCGATATTCTTTCAAACTTCTGATTGCCATGGAGAATTTGGTAGCAGAAAAATCGTTGGCTCCGTAAAAAGCCATTTTTGTATACACGTAGTTATTGAGGCCCTGAATGATGGAAACCACAGCGATTATGGTGAGAACACCGATGATGATTCCCAATAAGGTAAGGAATGTGCGGAGTTTGTTTAACCACAGAGAACTCATAGCCATTAAAACAGATTCTGATACATTGACTTTAGCCATGTTTCTTCAAGCCTACCTTGTATTAACTATTTATTATATATGATACGGAAGAGGGAAGGAAAGGTTTTCCTCGTTTAAGCCAGATTTATAGTGATGCCTTCCTCCTTTCTTAATCTCCTCTTGACAAGTATAAAGAGAGAAAACAAAATGAGAAATCAAGGATGAATGCACTTGTCTTAGATAAAGGAAGGCTCATGTTGAAGGATATACCTTCGCCTGTCCCTTTAAAAGAAGAAATCCTATTGAGGGTTTTAAAAGCCGGAATTTGCAGCACAGACTTAGAGATGGTGAAGGGATACATGGACTTCGAAGGAGTCCCTGGCCATGAGTTTGTTGGTTAGGTTGTGGAGGCTACAGGAGATAAGGAAGGACTGAAGGAAGCTTTATTTCTGGTGGAACCGAGAGGAAAGGTGATTCTTAAGAGCACTTATCATGAGCAAGCCAATATTGATACTTCAAAGATCGTTATCGATGAGATTCAGCTTATAGGCTCTCGCTGTGGGCCATTTCCAAAAGCAATCTCTATCTTAAAAA
>JAUWYH010000070.1 GCA_030615975.1 Candidatus Aminicenantota bacterium | reverse complement strand
GTCATAGAGAAGTTAAGTTCATTAAGTGGTAAATAGGGTAATGTCGTTTTGCCCTGTTTGTTGAAAGATGAATAGTAGCTGTGCCAGGCGGAAAAATTTTATTGAAAAAAAGAGAAAATTTAAATGGAGAGGGCGTCTTTTATATATGTTTTATTGAGGTTTACAAAATTTGTCAAATTATTTCCTGATGAACACAAAGAGGAAAAAGCATGAGATCAAATCTTGGTGAACTTCTTTTGCGAGAAAAAGTTTTGTCTGCAGATCAGTTAAAATCTGCCCTTGAGTACCAAAAGAAGAATGACGTTTCTGTATGGACTGCTATGGTAAATCTTGGTTTCATTTCAGAAGAGGAAATAGCCAAGGCCTTAAGCCGTCAATTAGGCTATCCATATATAGACCTCAATCAATTTGAAATTTACGCAAACGTCATCAACCTTATTCCTGTTGAAACTGCAAAAAAATATATGATCATGCCTATTCATCGAATTCAATCTTTTTTGACGTTGGCTATGGTTGATCCAACGGATTTGGAAATAATCGAGGACATCAGGTTTCGAACAGGTCTAAGCATCCAGCCTGTTATCACTTCTGGCTCAGGGATCATGAACGCCATAAGTAAATATTATGGCTCTTCTGATTCATTGAGAGTAAAGAAAATACTTGATGAGATTGAACAAGCGGAAGAGACTACTGTAAATGTCATCGAAGAAGAAGAGGACTACGATATAGAAGAGTTAGTTCTCTCAACTGAAGAAGCACCCATCATCACCCTTGTAAATACAATATTCATTGATGCTATTAAGAAAGGAGCTAGCGATGTCCATTTTGAGCCTTATAAACGGTCCTTTCGAGTGAGATATCGCCTCGACGGTAGTCTCTATGAGATGATGAACCTTTCTATGAAATTCAAAAATCCTGTTGTATCCCGGGTGAAAATACTCTCGAACATGGATATTACCGAGAAGAGGTTGCCCCAGGATGGACAGATGAAAATGAAAATAAAACTAGAAAGTGGAAGCCGGAAAGAAATAGATATGAGAGTATCGACCATCCCAACTGTTTGTGGAGAAAAACTTGTCGTCCGTCTCCTTGACAAAGAGATGTTGAAGTTGGATCTCACGAAATTAGGCTTTGAGAAACAACCCCTTGAGGTTTTTAAACAGGCTATTACCAAACCCTGGGGGATCATTTTAGTCACTGGGCCAACGGGAAGTGGAAAAACAAATACTCTGTATTCGGCGATTTCTACACTTAATTCCATGGAAAAAAATATTATAACAGCGGAAGATCCGGTGGAGTTTTATATCCCAGGGATAAATCAAGTCAACATCAGAGATGAAATTGGCTTGAGCTTTTCTGCCTCTCTGAGAAGCTTTTTGCGTCAAGATCCTGATATCATGCTGGTTGGTGAGATGAGGGATTATGAAACTGTAGATACGTCTATTAAAGCTGCCATGACCGGGCATTTGGTTTTTTCTACATTGCATACAAATGATGCAGCAGCTACAGTCACCAGGCTTATAAACATGAATGTGGAGCCTTATTTAATCGCAGATTCTGTTGTTTTGATTGTAGCTCAAAGGCTAGTGAGACGGCTATGCCAAAAATGTCGCGTCCAGCACAAATTGTCTTATGAAGCTCTTGTTGATATAGGCTTTTCTCAAGATGAATCTAAGAATGGGACAGTCTATAAGTCCAAAGGATGTAGTCTTTGTCATAACACCGGATATAAGGGGAGGATCGGGATTTTTGAAGTGATGGAAATCACAGAGGAGATAAAAGATCTTATTTTAAGAAGAGATCAATCCTACCAGATAAAAAAGAAAGCTATGGAGCAAGGCATGATTACATTGCGTCAAAGCGGATTGGCTAAGATAAAAAAAGGAATTGTTTCTGTTGAGGAGATTTTGAGAGAGACAGTAAGAGATTCGGAGGAGTAAAGATGGCAGTGACTATAAAAGAGCTGTTGAAAAAAACAGTTGAGATGGATGCAAGTGATTTACACATAACAACCCATGTTCCACCTCGGATAAGGGTCCATGGAAGTCTTATCTCACTCGAATGCCCTCCCTTAACACCGGCTGAGACCAAGGCGCTTGCTTACAGTGTGTTAACAGACAGACAAAAAAAGCAGTTCGAAGAAAAACTGGAGATTGACTTCTCCTTCGGTATAAATGAATTGGGCCGCTTTCGGGGGAATGTCTTCATGCAGAAGGGAGCTGTAGCAGCAGCTTTTCGGAGATTTCTTCCCTATGAGTTCAATTTTGCCAAGTTGGGCATTCCTAAAAGGCTCTCTCAACTTTGCTTTTTGCCCCGGGGCTTGATCTTGGTAACTGGATCAACAGGATGTGGAAAATCAACAACTCTTGCCTGTATGATTGATCACATTAATAAAGAGAGAAGAGTTCATGTCGTAACTATAGAAGATCCTATTGAGTATTTTTTTACACCCAAAAGAGCAATCATTAACCAGAGAGAACTTCATGTTGATACACTCTCTTATCCCAATGCTCTCCGTTCAGTTTTGAGGGAAGACCCTGATGTCGTTTTGGTCGGAGAGATGAGGGATTTGGAGACCGTGGAGGCTACCTTGCGAGTGGCTGAAACAGGCCATCTGACTTTTTCTACCCTCCACACTAATTCAGCAGCTGAGAGCATTTCAAGAATCATAGATATTTTTCCCTCACAATACCAAGCTCAAGTGCGAATCATGCTTTCTATGAGTTTAGAGGCAGTAATGACCCAAGCTCTATTGCCTCGAGCAGATGGGAAAGGGAGAGTTCTGGCGATGGAGATACTCATCCCTAATGTTGCTATCAGAAATCTCATCAGAGAAAATAAAATCCATCAGATCTATTCCACCATGCAAATGGGACAGGAAAAATTCGGAATGCAGACTTTTAACCAGTCGCTCGCCAACCTCTATTTTAATAAATTAATTACTCTTGAGACCGCTATGTATGTCACTTCCAAGGCTGAGGAATTGACAGAAATTATTCAACGCAGAGAAGGGATTAAGGTAACATCCTTAGGTTTCTCTCCCGGTCAGATTAGAAAATAAAAGGATTTGAAATGTCAAAGTTTATCTGGAAAGGAAAAAATCGTTATGGAGATGTTGTCGGCGGAGAGCGTGTTGCTCATTCTCCTGAGGAGCTTTCAAGGGTCCTGCAGCAAGAACAGATAACCGTCTTCGATATCTCTAAAAAAAGAACTGAAATAAAAATACCATTTCTCCAAAGAGAAAAAGTTAAGCCAAAGGATCTTGCTGTTTATAGCCGCCAGCTTTCTGTTTTGATCGATTCTGAGCTTCCTTTGATTCAAAGTTTAACCATTTTGAGCGAACAAACGAAGAATAAGTATTTTAAAGAAGTTATCAAAAGGATTCAGGAAGATGTGGAAGCAGGTTCCACTTTGAATCAGGCCAAAAGGAAATTTTCTAAAATCTTTGATGATCTTTACTGCAATCTTGTGGCATCCGCTGAGAAGAGCGGATCGCTTGATATCATACTGCGGCGTTTGGCCGAATACTTGGAAAAAATAATCAAGATAAGGGCTCAAGTTCGTCAGGCTATGATTTATCCTGTAGCTGTGGTCAGTTTTGCTATCATTGTCATCATTTTCTTGATGTGGAAGGTTATTCCAGTTTTTTCTTCGATTTTCCTTGAACTTGGAGCAAACCTTCCTTTACTTACAGTAGCCATAATATCTATAAGTAATTTCGTTCAGAAATATATTTTATTAATCTTTTTTGGATTTGTGGCTCTTGTCTTTCTTTTCAGGTATATAAGACGAACTTCCCAGGGACGATGGATCACTGATCGTGCCTTACTCAAAATACCTCTTTTCGGAGGAATTTTAGAGAAAGTTGCTCTTTCTCGCATCACTCGGACCTTAAGCACTCTCCTTTCAGGAGGTGTGTCCATGCTTGAATGCCTTAAGATTACTTCTGGTACTGCCGGAAATGTGCTCATAGAAGATAAACTCATGAAAGCTCGAAAGCGAGTGGCAGAGGGAGCAAGCCTTGCAGATTCTTTTAAAGAGACAGCCCAATTTCCTTTTATGCTTACCCAGATGGTAAGTGTGGGGGAGGCTACAGGGAATCTGGATGATATGTTGATAAAATTAGCAGATTTTTACGATGAAGAAGTTGAAGCTTCAGTTGCATCGCTCCTTTCTATTTTGGAACCTGTTCTTCTTATCTTGGTCGGTGGCTTGGTTGGAATTATCATTGTCTCCATGTATCTTCCTATTTTTAGCCTGATGCAACAATTCTAAAGAGGAGAGAGATAAAAAAAGAATGAGTCTCATAAGTATAAAAAGAAAAGATGTTTTATGGTTCATTCTTTTGCGCTCGATCATTGTTACCTCTCTTTTAGTTTCGGCGGTTATTATTCAGTATAGCACCTCAATGTTTCTCCCTCTCACTCCTTTTTATTATTTAATCCTTCTTTCCTATTTTTTCTCTTTTTTCTATATTCTCTTTTATCTTTGGGGGAGATACTATGCTCTTCAAGTCTATATCCAGATTTTCTTCGACCTTCTCTTGATTACAGCATTTGTTTATATTTCTGGAGGGTTAAAAGGTTCCTTTTATTTTCTCTATATTTTCGAAATAATAGCTGCAAGCATCATTCTTTCAAGCCGTGCTACGTATCTTACAGCGGCTCTTTCTGCCATTTTTTTTGGCTTTCTTGTTGAGGGGGTGTATTTTGGGCTCATTCCTTATTTTGGCGTTAAACAGGGCATGGATATCTCAATGGGTCTTGTCATCAACAATATTTTTATTGCCTGGAGTGTTTTTTTTCTGGTTTCTTTTTTAATGAACTATCTCACCAGGAGTTTGAGAAAAACGAGAAATGAACTTCGTCGGGCCCAAAAAGAGCTGGAAATAAGAAACCGCTTGGCTATAGCTGGAGAAGTTTCAGCCCAGCTTGCTCATGAAATTCGAAATCCGCTTGCCGCAATTTCAGGTTCGGTTCAAGTTCTTAAGGACGAATTGAAATTAAGGGAAGAACAGAAAGAACTAATGGGCATCATCGTTAAAGAGTCCAATAGGGTTTCTCAATCCATCGATCAGTTCCTGAATTTAACTTCTTCGGGGAAAAAAACTTTTACCTCTATCGACCTCTCTGCTCTTTTAAGAGAGACCTTAATCCTGCTTAAAAGAAGCGGAGAGTTGAACGGAAACTGCCAATTAAAAGGTAACTTTGATTTAACAAAGGTTCCCTATTTCGGAAATGCCAATCAGTTCAAACAGATTTTCTGGAATCTTATAAAGAATTCCCTCAAAGCTATGCCGGGAGGAGGAACATTGACTATCGAGTTTAACAGAGAGAAGGAGGGTGATATTCAGATGAGATTTGCCGATACAGGAAGGGGCATGGATGATGAAGAAATGCAGAGAGTTTTTGAGCCCTTTTATTCGGGTTTCAAGAATGGAATAGGAATTGGTATGTCAGTTGTCCGAAGAATTGTTGATGATTACAATGGAAAAATTCAAGTTTCCTCCGTGCTTAATAAAGGCACTGAGGTTGTTATAACTTTTCCCCAAGAAAATCCGAGAGAACGAGTTTAATGGAATAAACAAGAAAGGAAAAATAGAAAGACATGGAAAAAATCCTTGTGATAGACGATGAGAAAAGCATTCTTGGTCTTTTAGCCGTGGTCTTCAAGAAAGAGGGATATCAAGTTGAAACATCCCTGTCTGCTACAAAAGGTCTTGGCCTCATCGATAAACAAGATTTTGACCTTATCCTTTGTGATATAAAGCTGCCCCAGATGAATGGGATGGAGATTTTGGAACGAGTTAAGGCGAAAAAACCTGATCTCCCTGTGATCATGATAACAGCTTACGGGACGATCAAGCAGGCAGTGGAGGCTCTAAAAGCAGGGGCTCAGGACTATGTGGTAAAACCTTTTGATATAGAAGAGTTGAAGATCATCATTGCTCAAGGACTGGAAAAGAAAAGGCTTAAAGAGGAGAATGTCTTTCTTAAAAATGAGCTCAGAGAGAAATACAGATTTGGGAATATGATTGGAAAGAGCAAGAAGATGAAAGAGGTATACAGTCTCATTGAAAAGATTGCAGGTACGGATACAACTATTCTTATAGAAGGAGAAAGTGGGACAGGGAAAGAAATGGCTGCCCGGGCGATTCATTTTCTCAGTCGCCGCTGTAAAGGTCCGTTTGTTTCCATTAATTGCGCAGCCCTCCCCGAGAATCTTCTTGAGAGCGAACTTTTTGGCCACATGAGAGGCTCTTTCACTGGAGCTGTTGCTGATAAAAAAGGGATGTTTGAAGTGGCCCAGCGTGGAGCCTTATTTTTGGATGAGGTGGGAGAGATGTCTCCGCTGACTCAGGTAAAGTTGTTACGGGTTCTCCAGGAGAAGAGAATAAGAAGAGTGGGAGGGATTGAGGAGATTCCAGTAGATGTTCGAATCATTGCCGCTACTAATCAGGATTTAAAAAAGAAAATCGAAAAGGGAAATTTCAGGGAAGATCTTTTTTACAGGCTGAATGTCATCTCTTTTAAAATGCCTCCCTTAAGGAAAAGAAGGGAAGATATTCCTCTTTTTGTTTCCTATTTCCTTAAGAAGTACTGCCTGGGAATGGGAAGAAAATTGAAAAGGATTCCACCAGAAGTGATGAAGGTTTTTGAGTCTTATCCCTGGCCGGGGAATGTAAGAGAGCTTGAAAACGTGATGGAGCGAATTGTTGTTATCGAAGAGAGAGAAACGATCACAGAAGAGAGCCTTCCTGAAGAACTTCTTGCCCCTCATAAAAAGGCAGAAACAAAATTTTTATTCCAGCCAGGATTCAATCTCAATAAGTATCTTGATGAAATTTCACGAAATCAAATCAGCCAGGCTCTCAATTCTTCAGAGGGAAGCCTTAGGGAAACTGCGTCTCTGCTCGGGATAAATTATCGTTCTTTGAGATATCTCATCGAAAAGTACGGACTAGAATCTCTAAGAAGAGCCAATGATTTTGCACGGAAAAGGACAAATTTTGTCAATAAAATGACAAAAAGTGTCAATTAGATAGAGAAAAATACAAGACAGTGAAATATATTTTCTTTATTTTCAATATATTATGATTTTTCCAAGTTGGCATAAACATTGCTCTAACTATAAATGTAAAGAAAAGTTTTTAATATTTTTCGTTAGAAAAAATATCATTATAAAATAGGAGGTTAAAAATGTTAAAAAGATCGAAAGGTTTTACTTTGATTGAATTGCTCATTGTCGTTGCTATTATCGGTATTCTTGCAGCTCTTCTTATTCCAAATGCCATAACCGCCATCCAGAGAGCCAAACAGAAAGGGACAATGAAAGATATAATGACCATTGCCACAGTACTTGTGGATTATTCTACTGATAATGCATCTCTTCCAGTGAATACTGGAGATATAACGACTGCTTTCCAAGCCGCACTAACTCCTTTCTACATTAAAGTCCTTCCACAAAATGACCAATGGGGTAATCCTTTTGAAGTGGATAGTGGACAAGCAAGTGGCACCACGGTTCGAGGATGTGTATTAGGAGGAGAAACTGATTTTGTAATTCTT
>JAUWYH010000144.1 GCA_030615975.1 Candidatus Aminicenantota bacterium | reverse complement strand
ATGCCGAAGAGGGGAGGAGCGAAGGAAAGGGCGCTATGCCAGGCGCATGCCATATAATTGATGAGATTTTTTGATTGAGCTCCTACAATGGCCACAGTGTAGGGATAGAAATATTGAAACTTTTTGATCTGAGTTAAAATTCTTTTCATTACTACCTCCTAATTGAGCTTATTATAAGCTTGCTCGGTTGTCAGAGACGAGAATAACTCCTCCAAATGTTTTTTTTTGACTTTCCCGAATTATAATAATTTTTTGGTTAAAAGAAAAGCTATTCAGAATCTTCCCTTCGTGGTTAATATCTAGAAAATCACCCCTAAAATCATCTTTAAGGGTGATTGACCTTGGAGACATCTTTTGCCATTATCATCAATAACACGCAGCCTCAAGGGCACATCAAGAGTGCCTCATCCAAGGCGTAAACGAGGTTGTGAAAGAGGAGAGATAAAGGATTCCTCTCCCGCCCTCCTTTTGATTGCCTCCTTGGGTCAGAAATGGCATCAGTCAAGGGGGTAGTCTTTTTAATCTTGGTTCCAAGAGTTCATCAATTATTAAGTTATCTTTGATGTACCTGAGAAGAAATTTTAGATTCTTTTCGACCAAAATGAGCCTTTCAAAGCTTAGACGGTCCCATTTGATGAGCCGAATCGTGTTTTTTTCGATTTCGATACAGGTTATTCCGTTTGTGTAGCCACAGCAGCCATCATTAAAATAGCAAGGGATGGGCCATTCAGAATGCCTGGCAAAGGATTTGGGTGGTTTCCCTAATCTCTTTTTCAATATCTTATCAATCTGGCTTTTTTTTCTCTCTATCTCTTTGTTGATTTCTTTATTGTCTTTAGAGGGAGTGTTTTTCAGGGTTTCTTTTAGATGTTGTATTTCTATTTGAAGGCGGTCATAGTAAGTCAAAGAGCCGAATATGGCTAGATGGGTATGACCGCAGATCAACATCACTCTGTTATTCTTGGCCCAATCATAGTATTGCAATTCCAAGTCATCGCGGATCTCAAAATTTTCTGCTGGCCCATCAATACCGATATGAAAGAATTTTTGGGTCTTTTTCCAGACTGTTTTGACAGCCCAGCGACTCACCCTCCAGGCTTTATCATCGAAGAATCGTCCTTGATGCCCATGAATGAGGAAAATATGTTCTCCAAGGCAGATACCTTCCCGATACTCAACATTATCTAAAATGTTTATATTCATAGTCCTGGAAAACCTTTTAAATCTTCTGAGGGAGACTTCTTTATCGTGATTTCCCCAGATCCGAATTTTCTTTTTTTTAGAGCTCTCTATTGATATTTCAATTTCTTTTTCGATGAGATTTTTGTAATGGGGGAGAATATGATTGTATCGATTCTCCCAGAGTTCTTCATTATCTCCGAGAACAATAAGCTTGAATCCTCTATCTTTGTAATAGGAAAGGGCCGTTTCATAAAGACGGGCATTTTTTTTAAAATCGTCTGCCGCACTTCCATCACCCTTGTGATGATCTGAAAAGAGGACTAAACAGTCTTTTTCAGAGTCAAAAGGAATGATATTTTCGGGCTTGCGTGCTTCTTCATAGAGCCGGTTGAATTTTTTACTCATTCTTCTGCTGAGCATTTCTTGCCTTTAGTTAAATAAGATTTTGAGAATGATATCAAATTATAAGTATTTTCTCCATAGAAAAGGGACAGGCTACTTTTTGATACAAAAAGTTGCATGTCCCCATTTTTCCTTATTGCTTTTTAAGCGAAAGAGTTGTAAAAAGTTTGGAAGGAGTGCTAAAGAGAGAAGCTGGAATGGAAGAGCAGATTCCCAAACTAAGAGAAGATATTGAAATCATACCCACCTTTCACAAAAAACAGAGAGCTATTATCGTTAGAGATTCACTCGGTTTGATAAAAGAGCCCCTTCTTTTATATGGCGAAGTTCTGTCCTTTATTGCTCTTATTGATGGGAAAAGAAATATCCGTGATATTCAGCTTGATCTTATAAGAGAGAAGAATGGGGTTTTTGTTACTTCTGAAGAAGTGGAGAAGATTCTATCTGAGCTTGATTCAATTTTTTTACTCGATAGTGAGCGTTATCGTCAAGAAAAAAAGAGAATCATTTCCTCCTATTCTCTTCTCCAACTCAGGACCGCTTTCCATGCAGGCCGTTCTTACCCGAAAGAGCCTGAGAAGCTTCGGGCTTTGCTAGATTCGTTTTTTTCCAACGAAGAAGAACTTCGCTTGCCTAAAAAAGGGAAAAAGGTCGCAGCGTTGATTGCTCCTCATATCGATTTAGAAATAGCAAAAAAGGTTTATGCTAAGGCCTATCAAACGATAAAAAATTCTAACCCTGAAAGGGTGATCCTTCTTGGGACTGGACACAATATCTATGGGTCTTTTTTGTCTTTGACAGAAAAAGAATTTGAAACACCATTTGGGCGAGTAAGGACAGATAAAGATTGGGTGAGAAAGCTGAGAAGAGCTGGAGGAAAGATGGTCGCGGACGATGATCTTGCCCATCAGAGTGAGCATTCCCTTGAGTTTCAACTAATCTTCCTCCAGCATCTATTTGAGTCTGAATTTTTTCTTATTCCTATTCTTTGTGGGGCTTTTGATAAAATTCTTGAAAAAGTTTCGCGGCCTCGAGAAGTTCCTGAGATAAAGAAATTTTTAGAGGAATTACAGATCTGTTTTGAAGAGCTGGACTCGGGAAGTCTTATAGTGGCTGGAGTGGATTTTTCCCATATTGGACCAAAATTTGGTCATAATCAGAAAGCTTCTTCGATGCTCTTGGAAGCTAAGAATCATGATAAACTTTTGATTGATTCGATCTGCAATGGAGATATAGAAGGATTCTGGTCAGAGTTGAAGAGGGTTCACAACACATATAATGTCTGCGGATTATCTCCTTTAGCTTGTCTTCTGGAAATTCAACCGGGAGCAAAGGGCAGTCTTCTTGCCTATGACTTCTGGCAAGAAGACTCTACACAATCGGCAGTAAGCTTTGCGGCTGTGGCGATCGAAAGAAAAGAACATTTTTAAATTTATCGCTTTTTTCAGTATAATTTTTCTACATCGAATCCAGATTATTGAAAAAAATCTTAAGGAAGATTCCTTCGAGGAGGTAGAATGAGCGATTTTGGAGGAGCTCTAAAGAAGAGCCAGATGTATGATATCGCTATTATCGGGATTCCTTTTGATGAAAAATCTTGCTATCTGAAGGGAGCGGCTAAAGGTCCAGAGGCTATTCGGGCTGCTTCAACTGGGAAAGCCATCAATCCTTGGACTGAACTCGGGATGAATTTAGAAGAAGATGTGGTCATGGTGGATTTAGGAGATTTGGAAGTTTCAGGGGATTTTTTGAAAGTTTTTTCTCTTATTGAAAAGAAAGTTTTGACGATATTGGATAAAAAGGCAGTGCCGGTAATCTTAGGAGGAGATCATTCTATCAGTTATCCGGTTGTGAGAGCCTTTTCAAGAAGATTCAAGGCATTGGATGTCCTTCATTTTGACGCCCATCCGGACTTGTATGAGGAACTCTATGGAGACCGTCTCTCTCACGCCTGCCCTTTTGCCCGTATCATAGAGGAGGGATTGGTCGAAGAGCTGGTTCAGATAGGCATAAGAGCAGCTACTGGAGAGCAGAGAGATAAAGCCTTAAAGCATGGAGTGCGGATGATTGAAATGAAAGATATCAAAAATATTTTGCCTCTTGATTTTTCAAATCCTCTGTATATTTCCTTTGATATGGATGCCCTCGATCCTGCCTTTGCTCCCGGAGTCTCCCATCATGAGCCTGGGGGGCTCACAACCCGCCAAGTATTGGATATCTTCCATGCTTTGAAGGCAGAAATTGTGGGGCTGGATATTGTCGAGCTAAATCCTGAACGAGACCCATCAGGAATTACAGCAGCAGCTGCAGTGAAGATTTTTAAAGAAATTGCAGGTAAAATTGCGATTCTGAAAAAATCAAAGAATAAGGAGGTATTATGAATCGTTTCCTTGTTTGTTTTTTTTTCGTGTTTGCGATTTCGGGATTGCTCCTGACGCAGGATCATGGAAATTTTGAAAACTTTTTTATCGATAAAACCATGCGCATCGATTATTTTCATGTCGGAGATTCGAAAGAAGAATTTATCACTGTTGACAAAATCTACGAGCAGGGAATTTGGGCTGGAAGCAAACGCAATCTCCTCGACAACTTTGACAATGGCCGTTATTATCTAAAGATATATGACTCTTCTTCAGGAAAGCTTATTTATTCTAAAGGATTTGATAGCTATTTAGGAGAGTACAAGACAACAGATTTAGCACTCGAAGGAGTGAAAAGAACCTTTCATGAAACAGCTCTTTTTCCTTACCCAAAGAATAATATCGTGTTTACCTTGGAGGTAAGGGATAGGGAGAATGTCCTTCATCCTCTTTTAAGCCAAAAAATCGACCCGTCTTCGATAAACATCATAAAAGAACAACCAGAGAGAAGGATAAGAGTCTTCGAGATTCTAAAAAATGGAGACCCACACAAGAAAGTCGACATAGCTTTCATTGCTGAAGGTTATAAACAGGAAGAAGAGGAGAAATTTCAATCGGATTTAGA
>JAUWYH010000036.1 GCA_030615975.1 Candidatus Aminicenantota bacterium | reverse complement strand
ATCTAATCCTATGACTCGAGCAACCAAAATATTCTTATGAATCTTTGAAAGATTTTCCTTTATCTCTTTCTCATCCAAAAGATTCTTAAGAGCGTTACGGATAAGATTATTCTCTTGCCTCAGAAATAATATCTCCTCTTTCATTTTTAGGTTCTTACTCTGAACATTCTGGAGATAAAAATAGCTTTTCCAGATATCACTAATCTTTTGGAAGAAAAAGACAATCCCATGCTGAATAGGAGAGAAAATAGAAAAAATTGCTCTCTCAAAATAATTCTCTTCTCCAAGCGGAACTTGAAGAGATATCAATACCAATTGAAAAAACACTAATGCTATCAGGATGATTAGACTCTTTTTCTCTTTCAGAAAAAGGGGCATGAAAATTTAATTGATTAAATTAAAGAAATCTTTTTTAAAAGCTCTAAATCATCAAGCATTTTTCCCGCACCAAGAACAACTGTTGTCAAAGGATCATCTGTAATAAAAACAGGCAGCTGGGTCTCTTCAGATATTCTTTTATCTATATTCTTAAGAAGAGCACTTCCTCCTGTCAAAACAATCCCTCGATCGATGATATCGGCTGACAGCTCAGGGGGGGTTCTTTCAAGTGCAATCCTGATAGCATTAATAATGGAAGAGATGATGTCTTCCATAGCTTCTCTTATTTCCTGGTCATCAACGACAATAGTCTTTGGAATCCCTTCCTTTAAGTCTCTTCCTTTTATTTCGATTGTCATAGGTTCATCGAGTGGATAGGCAGAACCTATCTGCATTTTCACTTGTTCGGCAGTCTTTTCTCCGATGAGTAAATTATATTTCTTCTTGATGTATTGGATAATGGCCTCATCCATTTCATTCCCAGCAATTCTAATAGAATGATTGAAGACAATTCCGTTGAGAGAAATGACAGCGATATCAGTTGTCCCTCCCCCTATATCTACAATCATATTTCCTGTTGGTTCTGAAATAGGCAGATCTGCTCCTACAGAGGCAGTCATGGGCTGCTCGACCAAATAAACTTCGGAAGCCTTGGCTCTTATGGCAACGTCCTTCACTGCACGTCTCTCGACTTGAGTGATGCCTGTAGGGATTCCGATTATTATTCTCGGTCTTATCAAAAAGCTTCGTTTGTTTGTCGATTTCTTGATGAAATAATCAAGCATTTTCTCGGTAATCTCGAAATCAGCAATTACTCCATCCCTCATGGGCTTGATAGTAATTACATTACTAGGAGTTTTTCCTAACATATCCTTAGCCCTTTTCCCTACTGCCTCTACCTTGCCACTCTGCTTGTTTATGACAACTATGGAAGGTTCCTGAACAATGATTCCCGTTCCTTTTAGATAAACCAGAGTATTAGCTGTCCCAAGGTCAATAGCTAAATCACAAAAGAGAGTTTTCTTAATCCAGCCAATCAAGTTCATCTCTTTCTTTACCTGTTTCTTATATTTAGCACAATTTCTCTTATCAAGCAAATAAAAAAAATTCCTCTTTTTGCCCTAAAGGAAGTAATCTAATGTCTAATGGGGTCAAATTTGCTTTTTTCCGCAATGACAAGGGTAATTAGAAATGCCTCTTTTTATATCCTGCAACTTTAGGACAAAACCGAATTTTTATTTTTCCTTGACTTTTTATTATAGAGAAATATATATTTCAGAAAAATCAAGAAAATTAAAATAAGGAGACTATAATGGATGAGAAAGCCTTCAAACCTTATGTTTCCGCTGAACAATCCATGAAAGAAATATCTTTCAAGGCTATTTTCTTAGGGATTGTTATGGCTATTGTCCTGGGAGCAGCAAATGCTTATTTGGGCCTTATGGTTGGAATGACAGTGGCAGCCACCTTTCCAGCCGCAGTCATAGCAATGGCTGTGCTTCGTCCATTCAAAGGAACAATCTTAGAAGAAAACATGGCAAGAACGACCGGTGCTGTAGGAGAAGCGCTGGCTGCAGGAGCCATTTTCACCATTCCTGCTTTTTTGTTCACAGGAGTATGGACGAAATTCGACGTTTTCAAATCCACTATGCTTATGCTCGTAGGAGGAATTCTCGGGGTCTTTCTTATTATCCTTATCAGACGGACGCTTGTTGAAGATGCAGACCTTCCATTTCCAGAAAGTGTCGCCTGTGCAGAGATAATCAAGGCCGGCCAGAAAGCAGGTTCAAACGCAGCTTATATGTTCTGGGCAATGGGTCTGGGAGGATTCATCGAATTCTTTACCAGTGAAAATGGCATCAGACTTATAAAGCCTTTTTCTAGGACTGTTTTCAAGATACCGGGGCTGTCGCGTATCACCTATCTCAATGGCGATAATGAGGTAGTCGCTAAAACAGCCGCGATCAAAGGAAGAATGTTTATAGAATCACCCGCAGCGAATGCTGCTATGACAGGAGTCGGTTACATAATCGGACCCAAGTTGGCAGCCCTTACTTTTTCTGGGGGAGTGCTTGGATGGCTCTTCCTGATGCCTATCCTCCTTTTTATAAGTGGAGATTTAGGTGACGTTGTTTCTAAGTTTCAAGGGAATTGGACTGATATGGCCATCTCAGCTTACAACGCCCAGATTAAGCCGATTGCGGTTGGGGCTATGCTCGTAGGCGCTTTTTACACACTCTTTAAAATGCGCCAAAGCCTTGTAATGGGAATCGGTCGATCCATTACGGATGTTAAAAAAGCGCGGGCTGGAGTGACAACAGAAACGCTCAGAACCGATAAAGACCTGCCTTTTCCTTCCATTATAATCGTCATTATAGCTCTGGTTATCCCAATGGTCTTTCTCTATAATATTTTCACCCATAATTTTGGATCATCAATTGTATCAGCTTTAGTTATGATAGTTATGGGACTTCTTTTCGCGGCTGTGGCTGGTTACCTTGTGGGTATTATCGGCTCTTCTTCCAATCCTATCTCTGGTCTAACCTTAACCACGTTGCTTATCGCAGCCTTGATGATGGTTCTTATGGGACAAAAAGGCACATCAGGGATCGCTGCTGTATTAGGCGTGGCAGCAGTTGTCTGTTGTGTGGCTGGTGTGGCTGGAGATATGATCCAGGACTGGAAAGTGGGGCATATTCTGGGTGCTACTCCCTGGCGCATGCAGATAGGAGGAATAATCGGTGTTATCGCTGCTGCCTTAACACTGACCTTCTCCCTACAGCTTTTACATAATAATATAGGAATTGGTAGCGAAACACTCCCTGCACCACAGGCAGGACTGATGGCAACCATGGCTAAGGGAATAGTCGGAGGAGAAATGGCTTGGCCTCTTGTTATCACGGGAATGCTCTTGGCTATTGTTCTTATCCTTATTGGCACACCTTCCCCTATGCTGATTGCTGTAGGAATGTACCTCCCCTTTCGTGCCACAGCCTGTATTTTCTTCGGGGGAGTATTAAAGTATTTTCTCGATAACAGAGCAAAAAAGAAAAACCCCACTGCAAAAGGAAAACAAATCTTGGGAAATATCGGCCTTCTCCTTGCCGCGGGATTGATTGCAGGACAGGCTCTAATGGGAATCATTACTGCATTCTTAAAAGGAACAAAGTTAAAACTACCAGAATCCTTGAATAACCCGTGGTTAGCCCTGGTAATTTTCTTCACCTTAGGGTTCATCTTGATATACTTGCCTTATAAAAAGATGGTCGAATCCGGAGAGTACGGGACTCCATCTGAAGAAAAAGAGATGTAAACTGAGAAAAAAATAAAATCCTTTAGTTAGTGATAAATACAGGGCATAAAGAGACAAAAATCAATCTTCTTGATCTTACTCCGGTCCGAAATATAAATTGGGAAAAAAAAGAAGATGGATTAATTATCCTCCTAAAGCCCAAATTTAAACATCCTTTTTTCAAAAAATACATCCTTCCCTATCTGAAAAAACCTTACTATAAGATAAAACTTGACGCTGTAGGAAGTTTCACTTGGGAGCTCTGCGATGGAAGCCTTACAGTAAAAGAATTAGCCAAAAATCTGGGTTATAAATTTGGAGATAAGGTGGAACCTCTCTATGATCGATTGAGCCTCTTCCTCCAAAACTTGGAAAAAAATCGTTTCATCAGATATAAAGGAATTAAGTAAGACAAAGTATTGAACAAAAGAGATAAATTCTTTTAAAATAAAGAGTCAAAGGAAAAAAAGAAGCGAGAAATGTCTATACTCGAAATCATAAAATATGGTAGCCCTATTCTCACCAAAAAAGCAGAAACGATAAAATATATCGATAAAGATATTGAAGATCTTGCCCAGAAAATGATCCAGACAATGTGGGCTGCTCCAGGAATCGGTCTTTCAGCTCCCCAAGTTAATCGAAGCACCAGCCTTATAACGGTTGACCTTTCATTGGGAGAGAATAAGAATGATCTTTTCATCCTTATAAATCCTGAACTTCTGAACAAAGAGGGAGAAATCATTCAGGAAGAGAGTTGCCTTTCTATTCCTGAGATTCAAGAGAAAGTAATCAGGCCTTTTCGCGTGGTTATCAAGGGTATTGATCTAAGGGGGAAAGAAAAAATCATTGAAGCAGAAGAAATTTTAGCCAGAGTATTTTGCCATGAAATTGACCATATAAACGGAAAATTATTTATCGACCATCTCTCTCTTCTTAAAAAAAATTTGATCAAAAAAAAATTGAAAAAAATGATAGAAAAGAGGGAGCTTTGAAAAAAATTGTCTTTTTTGGCAGTCCCCCCTCTGCTCTTCCTTCCTTAAAAAAAATCCTTGAAGCCGGGCATACGATCGAGCTTGTGATTACCCAGCCTGATAAACCCTCAGGAAGAGGAAAAAAACTTACTCCTTCTGCTGTCAAGAAATTTGCTAACGCTCTAAATATTCCATACTATCAACCGTTACGAATAAGAAAAGATCTGAAAACACTTGAGAAAATAAAAAAAGTTTATCCAGACCTCAACGTTGTTGTTGCTTATGGGCAGATTATCCCTTCTTCTATCATCTATTTTCCTAAATACAATTCCCTCAATCTCCACTTCTCCTTACTGCCAAAGTACAGGGGAGCCGCTCCTGTTCAATGGGCTCTTCTTAGGGGAGAAACGAAAACTGGAGTGACAATATTTGAGCTTAACGAAAAGATGGATGAAGGAGATATTCTATCTCAGGAAGAATTTGAAATACTCCCTGGAGAAAGAGCTGGTGAGCTTGAAGCTCGTTTGGCTCAAAAGGGAGCAGAGCTTCTGTTAGATACAATAGCCAAAATTGATAAAATCAAGCATCTTCACCAAGACCACTCACAGGCTACATATGCTCCAAGATTAAGAAAGGAAGATGGAAAAATCAGATGGGAAAAGGATGCTTTTAGCATAGAAAGACAAGTGAGGGCATTTTACCCGTGGCCTTCAGCTTTTGCATTTCTTGGAGAGAAACGGATAAAAATCCTCAAAGGAAGAAATATTACTTTAAGTGCTGAAACTTGTTCTTCTCCTGGAGAAATTTTTGGAATAAAAAAGGAGGGAATCGAAGTCTGTTGTGCAGGAAGGAGTGCCTTTCTTATTGAAGAGCTCCAACCTGAAAACAGAAATCTTATGAACGCTTATGCCTTTTCCCTTGGCGCAAGTATAAAACCAGGGAATTTGTTCACTTAAGGGAAAACATTTCCAGGGACAAAGCCCAAAATTGGAATTCAGGGACATAACCAATTAATTATTGTGTCCCTTATGGAATTTTTATTCTTCTAAAATATAGTAATAAGGATTAACTGACTTACCGTTCAGACGAATTTCGTAGTGGACATGAGGTCCTAACGCTTTTCCTGTTTTTCCAATCAAACCGATGGTGTCTCCTCTTTTGACCTTTTGACCGGGATTGACTAAAAATTTGCTCAAGTGACAATAGACAGTAACATACCCTCCCCTATGGCTGATCTTGATGGTATTTCCTCCAATTTTATTTCTCGTTGTTTGAACTACGACTCCATCTGCAGTTGCTACTACTGGGTTGCTAAAATAAGTCGCGATGTCGATTCCTCTGTGAAAAGTCCTTTTACCTGTGAAAGGGTCATCTCTCCAACCGTAGGAAGAGACCCAATATCCTTTTGTAGGCAAGATGCTCGGCGTCCCAGCCAGTCTCAAAGACTGACTTTCGAAAAAATTGACTAATGTGTTTAAATTTTTTTCAATCCCTTCGGCTTTCTGGCTGACAGAATTTAGGCTATTGAGATTTATGTCTTGTGAGATATCGGGGGGGCTTAATTCACGGCTGTTGCCCGCACCGCTGCCGATTCCTACTTCTTTTAAAACATCCGGAGACTTCAATCCAGCCATTACATTGAGCTTCTTGGCATAATTTTCAAAGTACTGAATCTTTGTTTGAAGCTCATTGATAGAATCTTGATATTGAACAATAATCTCTTTTTGTTTCACGTTTTCTATTAAAAGTTCTTTGTACTTCTGTCGGACGATGTTCAGTGTGAAATAATCGACGAGAAGACCGACCAGCACGAGAGACAGAAAAACAGAAATTCCGCTCAGCACCTTAAGGGATTTCTTAGAAAGAGAGATTGTTTTGGATTTTCCCTTATGATGGGGAACGATGATTAAAGAGAAGAGTTTTTTAGGCATCAGCCTTTTTTCTTTATCATAATTGAAAATTTAATGTCAAGCGATTTGTTTGTTTTTTTTATAAAGATTTTAACTTTACGTTATCTTTAATCCATCTTCCGATATCTTGAGTCGAAGAACCAGGCAAGAATATCTCAGAAATTCCTATTTTTTTTAATTTTGGTATATCTTTCTCAGGAATGACTCCCCCTGCAATTACTAAGATATCATCCGCTTCTTTTTCTTTGAGAAGATCAATGATTTTTGGAAAAAGAACATTGTGGGCTCCTGATAGAATACTCAATCCGATAACATCAACATCTTCCTGGATGGCGGCAATAATAATTTCTTCTGGTGTCCGTCTCAAACCAGTGTAAATGACCTCATAGCCTTCGTCCCTTAGCGCCCGACAAATCACCTTTGCACCGCGGTCGTGGCCATCCAGACCAGGTTTTGCAATCAGTATTCTGATCTTTTTCTTGGTCATAACTTCCTCCAAAAATAAAAACCGGTCTGCTCCGGCTGTTCAGTCTATACTCTCGATTCCAGAATTTTATAAGAAAGCAAGCAAGACAGAAAGAGCATCCAAGATTAAATATTTTACTCTCTTCAATTTTTTTCCTTGAACCTTCAACAATAAACTTCAAATAACGTTCCAGTTTTTAGTTTTGAGCTTCAAGTTTCGAGTTAATATGTTATTGGTTCCTGATATTCCCCATAAATTTTTTTTAGAGAATCTATGATCTCTCCCAAAGTGGCATAACTCTTGACACAATTTAGAATAAATGGCATTAAATTTTCGTCATTCTCGGCAGCCTTCTGCAAATCTAGCAGATTCTGTTTGACATAAGTATTGTTTCTTGTTTTTTTTACTTCCTTTAATCGAGCCAGTTGCTGCTTTGCTACTGACTCATCAATCTGTAAGGTTGAAATAGGTTCATGTTCCATCTGAAAAGCATTGACTCCGACAATAATTTTCTCTTTTTTCTCAACAGCCTTCTGATATTTATAGGCACTATCCGCAATTTCTTTCTGCGGGAATCCAAATTCTACCGCTTTTACCATGCCTCCCATATCATCTATCTTTCTTATGTATTCCTTGGCTTCTTCCTCCATTTCTTTTGTCAACTTTTCAACAAAATATGCTCCACCCAGAGGATCGATACAATTAGCTACCCCACTCTCGTGAGCCATTATTTGCTGAGTTCTAAGAGCAATTGTGACAGCTTCTTCAGATGGCAAGGCGTAGGTTTCGTCAAGGGAGTTAGTGTGAAGAGATTGAGTTCCTCCCAAGACTGCAGCCAGAGCTTGAATAGCAACCCTTATGGTATTGTTATAGGGTTGCTGAGCCGTTAAAGAAACTCCTGAAGTTTGCGTATGAAATCTTAACCACCAGGACCTTGGATTTTTCGCTCTGAATCTCTCCCTCATAACTTCTGCCCAGATTTTTCTGGCTGCTCTGAATTTGGCAATTTCCTCAAAAAAATCGTTATGAGCGTTAAAAAAGAAAGATAGCCTAGGAGAAAACTCATCAATCTCAAGGCCTCTTTCCAAAGCCCACTCCACATATTCAATCCCATCTCTTAACGTGAAGGCTAACTCTTGCAAAGCTGTGGATCCAGCTTCTCTAATATGATATCCGGAAATAGAAATAATATTCCATCGAGGAACCTCTTTAGATCCAAACTCAAAAGTGTCGATAATCAACTTCATCGAGGGTCTAGGAGGAAAAATAAATGTTTTCTGAGCTATGTATTCCTTGAGGATGTCGTTTTGAATCGTGCCTGAGATATGCTTTGGAGAGACTCCCTGTTTCTCACCCACTGCGATGTACATTGCCCAAAGTACCGCAGCCGGAGGATTTATAGTCATTGAGGTTGAGACTCTATCCAAAGGAATTCCATCAAAAAGGATTTCCATATCAGCCAGCGAATCCACTGCAACTCCGCATTTTCCAATTTCTCCTTGAGATAAATGATGATCGGAATCAATGCCCATTAAGGTCGGAAGATGAAAGGCCACACTCAAACCTGTTTGTCCATGAGAGAGAAGATATTTGTATCTTTTATTTGTGTCTTCAGCGGTTCCGAATCCAGAAAATTGCCTCATCGTCCATAGGCGACCCCGATACATAGAGGGATGGACTCCCCTTGTATAAGGATATTCGCCAGGGAATCCCAGATCTCTCAGGTAGTCAAAGCCATCTAAATCGAGTGGAGTGTAAAGTTCTTTTATTTTCTTTCCTGAAATACTTGTGAAATCTCTTTTTTTATTTACATCGCTATGAGTTGCTTTATCATATTTTTCTTTTTTCCAAAAAATCAGCGATTTTTTCATATCTTTCTGAGAAAAATTCTCTTTTTTCAAGGATTTCATTCTCTCCAGGGATAAAATGAAGTGATTCAGATCATATTATGTTTAAGGACTCTTTTAAAGAGGTGGAATCAATCTTCTGTCACTTTTAAAACCAAATCGTTTTCTCTAACTGGGCTTTCTACTTTAAGACCAACTGTTTCGCCTGGTTGAGCTGAATCAACAGGTTTATGTTCAACCTGCATAGATTCAACTTTCTGATAAAGATCTGTAGTATGTCCTTTAATATGGATTGTATCGCCAATCTGGAGCTTTCCTTTGGATAATTCTAAAACGCCTACATTTATTTTGGAAAAATAATGAGTGATTTTTCCGATCTCTTCCTCCATCATGACCTCCTCTCTAATCCTTTTTTATAAAATTAACAAAATTAGGAGAAATAGGCAAGCTGTTTTAACCACAAAGGACAGAACCTCCATTCACATTCAATACTTCTCCTGAAATATGTCGAGCCAAATCTGAAGCCAAGAAAAGGATTGGCCCTGCAATATCTTCGGCTGGAGCTATTCTTTTTAGAGGAACACTCTCTTCCACACTCCTTCGAAACTCAGGATCACTGAAAACCTCAGCACACATATCTGTATCAACCCAGCCTGGAGCAACACAATTCACTCTTATGTTGAAAGGAGCAAGCTCGACAGCAATAGATTTTGTAAACGAGATTAAAGCACCTTTGCTTGCTGCATAATGAGAGTGAAAGGCTTCCCCTCTTATTCCAGCTGTTGAAGAAACATTGATAATCCAACCTCTCTTTTTTTCCTTCATATAAGGAACCACTTCATTACAGGTATGAAAAACACCTTCCAAATTAATTTTCATTGTTTCATCCCAAATTCGCTTTTCCATATTTCCAATTTCTCCTGAAGTCCAGACTCCTGCATTATTGACTAATATATCTATTTGTCCCCACTTATTTGTTATCTTCTCTACCATCTGTTGAATCTCTTTTTTTCGAGAGAGATCTGCTCTAAAGACCAAGCATTCTCTACCCATTTTTTCAATCACTTCCCTAACATTTTTTGCTGCTTCTTCCTGGATTCGAAAACTGATGACAACATCTCCGCCAGCCTTGGCAAAAAGGATAGCAGTAGCCCGGCCAATTCCTCTTGAGCCGCCGGTTATTAAAGCTTTCTTTCCTTCTAAATGAATCATTTCACCTCCTCTTGATAACTTTCTATAGTAAGTACGTCATTTCATCAATAGCGTTGGTAAGCATCTCTTCTTCCGTGATAATAAAATGTCTTTGGGAATGGCTTCGCTCCCTTCAGATTTTTCACGCCATTCCCTCACCGTCCTTCTCGGCGGTCTCGAAACTCCGCAAGATCGCTCATGGCGTATCCTATATGCCCTCTGTTTTTAAAATGGCACATATTGTTTTTATGTTTCGTGCTCAAACATTCTTGCCGCACGACACACTCGGATGCCTTCGCTTGGCGAAGGCTGTATGGTGAAAAAACCGTGAGAAAGGCTGAGCGGGCATGGTTCCTCTCCGAAGGAGAGGAGAGCGAAGCCTTGATCCGAGTTGCTTTTGACTCGCTGGGGCAAAAGCAACGTGTTTTGGAACCATATA
>JAUWYH010000085.1 GCA_030615975.1 Candidatus Aminicenantota bacterium | reverse complement strand
ATAAAATGGATATTTTTACCCGAATCCAGGCTCCAAATATCAGAGGAATCAAGGATGTATTCCCGAAAGTCCGTGTCATTCATTTAAAAGGAGGACCAGAACGCTCTATTGATCGGCGATGTCTTTATGAATTTCTCCCTGAATTTTCTGAAAATCTGAAAGATTTTATAAATCGGGAAAGGGAAAATTATGACATTATCTATTCGCATTACTGGCTTTCAGGATTGGTTGGGAGGTTGATAAAACACAAATTCGATATTCCTCTTTTTCACATGTATCATACTCTTGCCTTTTTGAAAAAAAGAAAGTTGGAAGAGGAAAATGAGCATGGAACGAGGTTAGAAACAGAAGAACGTCTTGCTTATATTTCTGATGCCATTGTCTCTTTATCTTGGAATGAAAGGAAAAAATTGGTTGAATTTTATGGAATTACTCCTTCCAAGGTGAAAGTCATTTATCCAGGTGTTAACAAAAATCTTTTTTATCCTATTTCGAGCCAGAAAATTTTAAAGGAAAAACAATCCAATAAAAAAGAGAGAATTCTGTTGTATGTGGGCCGGATCGAGCCTGTTAAAGGCCTTATGACCATAATTGAGGCTTTGTTTTTATTAAAGAAAAAAAACATATCTTTGTATGACCAGATAAAACTAATAGTTATTGGAGGAGGAAAAAAGGACCTTGATCTTCCCCGAAATAAGGAATTTATTCGAATCAAGGAGTCTATGAGGGAAAAGAAATTGAGAGGAAAGGTCATATTTCTTGGTTCTAAAAAGCAGGCTGAACTCAATAAATATTATTCGGCTGCGGATGTTCTAATTGTGCCTTCTCTTTATGAATCTTTTGGTCTGGTCGTCATCGAAGCTCTAGCCTGCGGAACTCCTGTCATTGTCTCTCAAATTGGAGAAATGAGGACAATTGTTAAAGAAGGAAAAAATGGATTTTCTTTTCGCCCCAATGATCCTTTCTCCTTAGCTAGATATCTTGAGCGATTCTTCTCTCAGGAAAAAAAATTATGGGATGGGAATAAAATCAGCCAGGATGTCATAAAGAGATTTTCCTGGGAACGGACATCTGAAGAGACCTATCGTTTTTTCAATAGAATTTTAAATAAAAAAGCTTTTGCTACCACCATATTTCCACACGATGAAAGCCTTCGGCCAGCCTGAATTTTTCTTTCCCTGCCATATCTTTAGCTCTTTGACAAAGCCACTTTTCCATTTCTGAAGAGAAAGGCTCTCTAATCTGGCTTTTGTGGCAGCGGAGAGCTTTGACTTTTAATTCAAAACTCTGTGTGATATCTGAACGGAAATTTACATCTCTATCTTCAGGGGCCCAGAGCCAGACTTCTTTGACTTTATGAGGCTTGAGCCCTTCCTTAAGAAGGTCAGGATAAGCCCATATATCGCGAGCATAAGGAAAGACTGCGTCTAAAACGACGCGGCCTACAATACGATGATCCCTATGCCAGATGTAGCGGCGGTAAGGATCAGAGGTGATGACGAACTCAGGCTTGAATGTTCTTATCTGTTTTACGATTTCTTTTCTGAATTCAGGGGTGTCTTCAAGGCTTTGGTCAGGATGGCGGAGGAAGAGAACCTCTTTGACTCCCAAGATTTTTGCAGCCTCTAACTGTTCTTTTTCTCGAATCTTTACAAGCTCATCAGGTAGGATGTCGAAAGAATCTGTGCCTTTGTCACCGTTAGTACAGACGATATATACGACGATTTTTCCCTGACGTACAAGGTTGACCACAGTCCCCGCTGTTCCGAATTCAGCATCATCTGGATGAGGAGTGATGACCAAAACATCTGCCTTTTTTTCTTTCATGATCGTGCCTCGTAATTCCTGTTTTTTCAAGCCATTGTATAACATCTTTTTCTCTGTTACAATTCTTTTAAAAACTGATAAAATATATGTCTTTGTATCCTTATTCGATAAAAAATTATAACCCGAATGATTTTGAGGAATTTGTAGAATTTTGCAAGGAAATAAACTCTTTTGGTCAAGAAGAGAATGATCTAACTTCCTCTATTCTCGAGAAAAAGCTGAGAAGGCCTCATTATTCTCCCTCTCAAGATCTTTTTTTAGCCAAGTTGAATAAAAAAATTGTTGGGTTCTTGAATATGACTCCAGAACTGAGAATAGGAAGAATTATTTTAAGTGGATTCGTTCATCCAGGCCATCGTCGCCTGGGATTGGCTAAGGAAATGTTAGGTTGTGTTTTGAAGAGAGCATCGGATGTTAAGGCAAAAGTTGTCCATGTTTGTCTCTCTGAGGGTAATATCGCAGCCAAAGTCCTAGTGAGAAAATGGGAGTTTACTCCTGTACGATGTTTTCTTAAACTTGAGATAAACCTTTCAGAAGTTATCAAGGAAACGACTTCACTTCTTTCTGTGGAGATAGGCCAATTTAAGCCAGGGGAAGAAACTCAACTGACCTCTATTCAGAACAAATGCTTTACTGGAACGTGGGGTTTTTGTCCCAATACGGTAGAAGAAATAAGATATTATCTTGATTTAACTGAATCCAGATTAAAAGATGTTATCTCGACAAGATCAAGAAAGGATAAAAGCATTATTGGATATTGCTGGACAATTATGATTGGCAAAAATCTTAAAGATTTCTCTAAGAAGAAAGGCCGCATTCATATGTTTGGAATAGACCCGGATTATCGAGGAAAAGGATTGGGTAAAATACTCCTTCTATCAGGTCTTCATTATTTAAGGAAAAAAGGAGCCGGAGTTGTAGAGTTAATTGTTGATAAAGAAAACGCAGTAGCAAACTATCTTTATAGTTCTTTAGGATTTAAGACGATGTCTTCGAGTTTTTGGTACGAGAAAAAATTATAACCTGAGCATTCCTCCTCCTTGATTCTCATCACGGAAAATGAAATGCTTACTTTTTTCTTTTTTTTTTGACTGGAAGTAGATATTATAATAACTTATTTTTTATGTTCAGCAGATATATAGACATAAACTTTTCTAAAAAAGTTCTTAGAAGTTCCGGCTTATTCGGGAGAGGGAATTAGCACGCTATTAAAAAATTTAAAAAAGGAGGTTTTAGCCATATGGATAAAAAAGATGTATTAGCGAATATAGCCAAGAGATTGCGTATTCATTCTCTAAGAATGACCACAAAAGCTGGCTCAGGTCATCCGACGACTTGTCTTTCCATGGCAGAGTTAATCTCCTGCTTATTTTTTGAAGAAATGAGATACAATCCGAAGAATCCTAGAGATTGGGCAAACGATGAATTTATCCTTTCCAAAGGTCATGCTGCTCCAATCCTTTGGGCAGCCTTGGCAGAGGCAGGAATTATTCATGAGAGAGAGTTGATGAATTTAAGGAAACTGACGAGCACTCTCGAAGGGCATCCAACCCCAAGAATGAAATGGGTTAAAGCAGCTGCCGGCTCTCTCGGACAGGGATTATCAGTAGGTGTCGGTATGGCTTTAGCCATGAAATTGGGTAAATCCCCAGGTAGAGTCTTTGTTATGATGGGAGATGGTGAATGTGCGGAAGGAGCAGTCTGGGAAGCAGCGAACACAGCTTCTTATCTTAAGCTCGACAATCTCCGTGCGGTTGTAGATATAAACAGATTGGGCCAATCAGAGGAAACAATGCACGGGTTTGATCTTAAAGCTTATGAAAGAAAATTTAATGCCTTTGGATGGGATGTCATTAGAATCAATGGTCATAATATCAATCAGATTTTAGGAGCTTTCAGAAAAGCAAATCAATCGAACAAGCCTACATCGATTTTAGCCGGAACCATTAAAGGCAAAGGAGTTTCTTCTCTTGAAGACAAAAACGGCTGGCATGGTAAGCCTTTAAAAGAAGATGCTCTCCAAGAAGCACTCAAGGGGCTGGGCCCCATGCCTGAGATTGATTCAAAGAGATACGTAAAAAAACCTAAAAGCAGACGGACTCTTCATCTTATCAAGAGATATAATTTTAAAAAGAATTCTTATTATGATAAAACAGCGACAAGGCGGGCTTATGGCAATGCTCTTTTAAACCTTGGGCAAATAAACGAAGCTGTGATTGCCCTGGATGGGGATGTAAAGAATTCCACCTATGCAGAGGATTTTTTTAAGACATTTCCTCGAAGAGCATTTCAAATATACATTGCAGAACAAAACATGGTGGGTATGAGTCTCGGTCTGTCTGCCAAAGGTTTTCTTCCCTTTGTTGCGACCTTTTCAGCATTCTTGAGCAGAGCCCATGACCAAATCAGAATGGCTTCCTATTCTTTTTCTAACATTAAATTTGTTGGTTCCCATTCAGGTGTGAGCATTGGTGCCGACGGCCCCTCGCAGATGGGCCTTGAGGATTTAGCTATATTCAGGCCTATTCCGGGCTGTGCTGTTCTCTATCCCTCCGATGCCTACTCGGCAGAGGGATGTGTAGAATCAATAGCTCGACATAAAGGGCTTGCTTATTTAAGAACCGCAAGACCCGCCACTCCTCTTATATATTCGAAGAAACATAAATTTCCTATAGGAGGCTCAAAAGTATTAAGAAAAAATAAGAAGGATAAGGCAACTGTGATTGCTGCGGGAATAACCGTTTATGAAGCGTTGAAGGCACATGAAGAATTAAAGAAAGAAGGGATATCCGTACGAGTTATTGACGCTTATTCGATCGAACCTATTGATAAAAAAAATATAATCCGGGAAGTTAATGAAGCAAAGAAAAAAGTTGTTGTCGTTGAAGATCACTATCAAAACGGAGGTCTTGGAGATGCGGTGGCCGGAACCTTAGGAGGAAAAGCAGAAATTGTTCATCTTGCCATAAAAGAGCTTCCTCGGTCAGGAAAACCAGAGGAATTAATGGAAAAATACGGAATAAATGCCAAGCATATCAAGAACGCAGTAAAAACGCTCCTTAGCCGATAGTTTAGCTAGGCTGAAAAAATGAGTTCGTTCATAAAAAAAATCCCGAAGTTTCTATTTGGGATTCTGTTTTTGTTCTTAATTGTAGGATTCTTCGGGAAAAGAGTTTTAGATCTCGGCCATTCCAAGACTCCCTCTTTTCCAAAAAGAGGGATTGTCACGGCTGTTTATGACGGGGATACTATCCAAGTAAGATTTAAAAGTGGCAAAAGGAAAAAAATCAGGCTTATTGGTATAGATGCTCCTGAAATAGATGATTCAAGAGAAAAAGCAAAATTTCTGGCCTTCATGGCGAAGAGATTTACATTTTTTCATCTTTATCGCAAGGAAATAAAGCTTTCATATGATTGGCAGCTCGAAGATAAATACGGCAGACTCCTTGCTTATATCTGGAGTGAACGAGAAGGGCTTTTCAATAAATTTATTCTAAAACAAGGTTTTGCTTCTGTTTTCCTTCATTTTCCTTTTAGGAATGATTACAGAAAAGAATTTATAGAAGCAGAAAGAGAAGCCCAGAAGTTTGAGAGAGGGATTTGGAAAAAAGGATCTTATCCATCGATTTTAGTAATTAAAGCAGATGAGTATATAGGAAGAATCGTTTCTGTTGTCTATACATGCTATGAACTGGATATAGAAAGAAAATTTCTGTTTCTTCGTTCTTCAGGGGGCGAATTTTCGGCTCTCATTCCTCGAGAAAATATTTCTATCTTTCCAGGAATGGAATCCTTCAGGGGAAAGACATTATCTGTAACCGGTTTTTTAGAAGAGTATAAAGGTCAACCTCAGATCTTTGTTTTCTTGCCCAGTCAAATTCAAATAAAGGACTGAAATGGAAGAGGGAAATCTTCTTTTTTATTTTTTCATCATTTTTGCCTCTGCCAAGATACTGGGAGAATTCTGCGTCCGGTTAAAGATGCCTGGTATATTGGGTGAATTGATGGCTGGTGTGCTCCTGGGAAATTATGTTTTAGGAATCATCGATGCCTCCAATCATGTTTTGATGTCTTTTGCTGAAATTGGAGTTATTTTTCTCATGTTTCATGTGGGACTGGAGATTCGAGTGAAGGATCTGTTTGCTGTGGGCCGAAAAGCGGTTTTTGTCGGAATCTTGGGTATAATCTTCCCCTTAGTCATGGGTTTTGTTGCCATGTTTCTTATTGGCTATGAGTTTGTCGAAAGCCTGTTCATCGCTACAGCCCTCCTGGCCACCAGTGTTGGGATTTCAGTCAAAGTCTTACAGGGTTTGGGGTTAATCAAACACAAAGTGGCCTATGTTGTCTTGGGAGCAGCCGTATTAGATGATATACTGGCTCTGATTGTTCTTGCTTTGGTTAAAGGCCTGGCAAAAGGGGAATTTCAAACCGTCGAGTTCACTCTGCTCGTTATCGAATCTCTGGCTTTTGTCGGCTTTCTCACCTTGTGGGGACCCAAGCTGGCCAGAAGAACAAGCAAGTGGATTGGAAAATTAAATATTCCTGAAGGGCCTTTTGTTATTTCAGTTGTTCTCTGTTTAGGGCTGGCAGTGCTGGCTGATGAAATCGGCCTTGCAGCAATCATCGGCTCTTTCATGGCAGGTATCGTGATAGATGAATTAGCTGGCGTATATGATCTGGAAAATAAAGTGAAGTATGTCAACGAGTTTCTCCTTCCATTCTTTTTTGTGATGATGGGAGCACATCTTGACCCTGCGGTTTTTTTAAAGCCAAGGCTGCTCATCTTAGTCCTGCTGGTCACAGTAGTTGCAGTATTGAGTAAGATGATTGGCGCAGCCTTAGCCTGCTGGAAAGAAAAATGGAGAATCAAACTTCAGACAGGAGTTTGCATGATTCCCCGAGGCGAAGTGGGAATCATTGTCGGACTTATCGGCCTTTCCCTACATACCATTTCTCTTGAGATCTATACTAT
>JAUWYH010000198.1 GCA_030615975.1 Candidatus Aminicenantota bacterium | reverse complement strand
ATGACATCGAGTGGGCAGGGAAAGAACCTTTGCCTGTTTTTTCTTTTACTGTTAAAAAAGACTACAAACACTATGAATTCTTTATGCCTAGACCTTGCGGTAATATCTCTCTTCTTAAGGTTGAAGAAGTCATTCCTGATGCCCTCTGTGATATCAAGGTGGAGCCGGCAAAGGCGAATATAAACGATCCCATTTCTGTAGACATGAGTGGATCTCAACATGCAAAGTCCATGGAAGTAGATGTTTTTGGACCAGAGGGGACAAAAATCACTTCTAAGGTTCTTACTACAGATTCTCCTAAATGGCAAACTAAATTTGAAAAACCAGGAGAATATGTTTTTAAAGGAAGGGCTATAAATCCTACAGAAAAACCATCTGAAAATCCATGCGAAGCTAAGACATACATCAATTTCCCGCCAACTTGCAAACTCTGGACTTCTTGTCTTCCTTGCGAGGATTATGTCGGAAAACCTGTCACATTTGATGCTTCTGATTCCATAGATCCAGACGGTGAAGTTGTCAAAGCAGATTTCGAAATTACCGATGAACAAGGTAAAGTGGTAGATAGATATTCAGATGCAGAGAAACCTTTTACCTGGGAAAAGATTTTCGAAGCTCCTGGTGTTTATACCATTACTGCCATCGTTACTGACGATTTTGGAGCTGTCTCTCAACCCGCCAGGATCGATATTGAAGTGACTCAGAAAAGATTCTTCTTTTTAGTAGAAGCAGGTCCTTTCCTGGCAAGAGGCAGTCATGGCACTTATGTTGCTAGTCGTTTTGGATTTCTTTATAAAATAGTTCCTGATACTGTTGACTTTATAATCTCAGCAGGAGGAGCATTAGCTCTCAACGGAGAACCTTGGAAATCTATCTTCATGGCTAATTTACTTTTTAATGTCAAATCAGGTCCAGCCTTTTTTGGAGCTGGAGCGGGATTTACCACTAAAGTTAAGGAAGATAGAAATCCAGATGCTGATTTAATCGCTAATTTTGGGTTTAACATATTCAACACCCAAACCTCCATAGGTTCTATCTTCTTTGAAGTAAGAGCGCCAGTCGGGAAAGAACGTAAGTTCTCCAAACACCACAAATTGATGCTCGGCTTCAGGATTATCTTTTAATTTCAATCGCGTGTCACGATAAACGGGCAGATGACAAGGCCGGGGAAAAATCCCCGGCTTTTTTTATGAAGGCCAATCAAATAATTCAAATTTAAAAAATTATTAAAAGTTTAATTTCGTTAAAAAAAATGAAAATTGCGATCATCGGAGCTGACGGTCAACTTGGCTCTGACCTTTTGAAAGTTCTAAAAGAAAATGAGATATTGCCTCTTTATTACCCTGATTTTGATGTGACAAAACCTGAAAGAGCAAAAGAAATCCTATCTCAACTTAAGCCTGAAATCCTGATAAACACTTCTGCCTATCACAGAGTCGATGAATGTGAGGAGAATCCCAAGGAATCTTTCTTGGTCAATTCAATAGCGGTTAGAGATTTGGCTTTGATTTGTAGGGATCTAGGTTTTATTTTTGTCCATTTTAGTACGGATTATGTTTTTGATGGAAAGAAGGACAGTCCTTATATCGAAAAAGACATGCCCATCCCTTTAAGCATGTATGCGGTTTCTAAATTGGCAGGCGAATATTTTGTCAGCTATATCTTGGAAAAATATTTTCTTATCAGGACCTGCGGATTATACGGAGAAGCAGGTTGTTGGGGAAAAGGAACTAATTTTGTCGATACAATGATATCGTTAGAGAAAAAAGGCAAACCTTTAAGGATTGTCAATGACCAGTGGGTAACACCCACCTCTACGGCCGAACTTGCCTTGAGAATTGGAGAACTTATCCATACGAATCACTATGGCCTTTATCATTTGACAAATGAAGGCCAGTGCACCTGGTATGAGTTTACTGAGACAATCTTTTCTTTAATCAGGAGAAAACCCCGTCTTCTCCCTGTAGATTCAAAAACCTATGCTGCTAGGGCCTTACGGCCTCCCTATTCAGTATTAGAAAACAAGAAAGCAAAAGAGATTGGGCTAACTGATTTTTCCCATTGGAAAAAAGCCCTCAAAGACTATTTAATCAAGAAGGGTTATATAGATTAAGCAAATACAAATTTTCTTGGAGACAGAATTCGGTTCGCCCGATTTCAAACCACTCGAGGTAATTTTTATTAAGAGAAACCCCCATTCGATCGACTTCTGAATAGCGGACTATTTCTTTGATTTCTATATATGATTTATTTTTATAGGAAATGTCTATTTTAGTCGAAAAATTTTCCGAGCTTGGAGATTTCTTCATTGTAGTATTTTCGGTAAAGAATTTCCCACTCTCTGCTTCCTATTTTGATTGATTTCTTCTGGCCCTCAATTTTTTTTATTGCCTTTTTATCCAAGAGGTCGTAGAGTTTCATTTCTTCCTCAATACTTTTCACTATGGAAAGCCTGATTTCATTAGACTCATCAAAAAATTCAACTTGGTCTTCTTCGAAAAGGGCGTCTAGGATTTGGCGAGAAAGAAAATTTATTTTTTCTCGGGATAATCTGATGCTCATAGGATGATATTCTTTTCCTTCGCCAATTTTGATTTAAGCATTCTAAACATAGTCTGGTATTCAATATTTTCTTTTCTTATTTTTTCCATATGTTTACTAAGTATTTCTCTCACTTCTTGATCGAGCTTATCTTCTTTTTGAAATTCTTCGATGATAAGATTCGTCATATCATCAGCAAGTTTATTTTTGTTGTCCGCGATTATTTTTTCTTCTTTTATCAGGTTTCGGACAATATAAAAAGCCATATGTTCTATTTGGTTTTTATTTAGCCTCATTGCTTATTTAAAATACAATACCTTCCATTAAAATTCAAGCATTGATTAGCTCTATGTGAAAATTGTGTTAAACAATGATGGGGTCAAAGAAGATATCTATTTATTTTTGTATGATAAATAAAGGGCGTAAGCAAAACCTCCTACGCATACAGCAAATATAAATATCATAAAAATAAGCGCTTCAAGAGTCATTGTTTTCCATAAATATCTTTTTATTGATGCTTTTATTAAGAATAATGAACAGACCGAGGGCTATGAGCCATTGAAAAAGGACTGTACCTACAGAAAAAGGAAATAATATATTAAACCAGTTATGGGGATCTTGAGAATAGCTTTGCCAGAACCACCATCCG
>JAUWYH010000077.1 GCA_030615975.1 Candidatus Aminicenantota bacterium | reverse complement strand
GATTAAACCATAATATGTAGGGCCCGCTGCCTTCATCAAGCCTGTATTGTAGGACTTGATGCCCTCATCGAACTATAGAAACATATCCCCAAACGATATGCATCAGACATGAGGCAGTCGACGGGCTTTAAATGTAGGGCCCGATCCCCGATCGGGCCAATACAGGACCATTCGGGGAATAGTCCTTACCCTTTATTATGTACTTCTTACGGTCTTGCGCTTTCCTTTTTACGGTTTATTTTATAAGATTTATGTTTTAAGATAAATTCCTTTTCTACATAGGAAAAATATGATAATAGAGAATAATAAATGACTACAGGAGTTGGAATTGACATCATTGAAGTAGCTAGAATCAAAGGTTTAATAGAGAAAAATCCCCGCTTTGTACAGAGAATCTTTACTACTCAAGAAATCAGTTATTGTCAGGAAAAGAAAAACAAATATCAGCACTTTGCTGCCCGTTTTGCTGCAAAAGAAGCTTTTTTTAAGGCATTAGGAAGAAGAATAAAATGGACAGATATCGGATTGATAAACCTTTCTTCAGGAAAACCTCAACTGGAGATAAAGGATATAAAATTAAAAGAAAAATTCTCCTTGGATAAGGTTCATGTCTCTATCGCTCATCTATCAGAATATGCAGTGGCCGTCGTTATCCTAGAATCAGCGAGTTACTGAGTCGCCAATCTATATCCCCAATATCAATCTTACAAGAAGGCTCACTATTATAGCCACCCCTGTATTCAGCCCTATGGAGAGAAGTGCTATCCTGTTTCCAATTTCTTTCCAAAGAATAGCCACAGTAGAAATACAGGGTATAAAAATGCTTACGAATACAGTGAAAATAATAAGCTGCTGCTTAGAAATGACAGTCATCAAATCCTGGTAACTGACTCCAAGGGCCTGGAGCATCATGATCAAGGAAAGCTCTTTCCTTAGGAAACCAAACACAAGAGTTACACCCAGCTCTTGAGGCAAACCCAGGCCTTTTACTACAAAAGGGGAAAGGATAAGATTTATGAATTTGTCGAAATTAAAAAATTGAAGCACTCCTAGAACAACACTTCCTGCAATCAATATGGGCCAGGCAAATTTTAGAAAAGACTTAAGTTGAAAATAAGTTTTTCTCAGGATGTTTTTCAAGGAAGGAATTTTTAGGGAAGGAATTTCAAGGATTAATCCTGGGGAAGGAGTTTTAAAAAAAAGAGTAATCACTCGGCCGAGCACGGCCACTAAAACCATGTTGATCACGTAAAATCCCAAAGCCCAAAAAGGCCCCAAATAAAAAGCAACCAAAGCCAATATGATAGTCGTCCGGGCCGAACAGGGAATAAAAGGAATCAGAAGAGAGGTGATGATTCGATCCCTCCGAGATTCTAAAATCCGAGTGGAAACAACAGCCGGAACATTGCAGCCAAAGCCCAAGATAAATGGAGATACAGATTTGCCGTGAAGTCCGATGCGGTGCATAAACGTATCCATCAAAAAGCCGGCTCGGGCAAGATAACCGATATCCTCAAAAAGAGACATAAAAAAAAGGAGAGGAATAAAATAGGGCAAGACAATGGCTACTCCTCCTCCTACGCCTTGGAGAAAGCCATCTGCCAAATAAAAAAAGACACTTGTACCCAGGTTTGTCGATAAATAATATCTTAGGCTAATCAAAGGATTAAGGAGAAATTCTTCAATCGGACTTCCTATTTTAAAAATAATAAGGAAAAACCCTAGAAAAACAACTAACATTATCAAGTATCCCAAAAGAGGATGCATGATAATATCATCTGTTTTTTCCAACCAGCCGGTTCTTTTCCCTCTTTTAACTTGGGCGCTCTCTTCAAAAATCTTAAGGGCCAGGTGATGTCTCTCTGCAGCAATGACTTCATAAGCGGGGGCATTGTGCATCGTTTCAAGGTCTTCCCTAACGCTATCAAGCGCCTTCTTTAAAGGAAGGTTTATCTCTTGGAGCATTCTATCAAAGTGTAACTTCCCCGCTTCGATCATCTTTATAGCTGTGAATCTCCTGTTTGCTACTATAGGAAAATCCTCAGGAAGTTTTTTTTCGAACTCTTCAATTCTATCTTCCACATCCTTTGACCATTTTATTGGGGAAGGAAGGATTTTCTTTTCTAAAGTATGGAAGGCTTCATCCAGCATTTCTTTAATTCCTCGGCCATGGGAAGCAATGGTAAAAACAACCGGGACTCCGAGGAAATTTTCCAATTTTCTTGGGTCAATCTCCATCCCTTTTTTCTCTGCTAAATCAACCATATTCAAGGCAACAATCATAGGGTATTCCAGCTCTATGAGTTCCAAGGTCAGCTCAAGGCTCCTGCCAAGGATGGAAGCATCTACCACATTAATGATTAAATCTGGCTTTTCCATGAACAGATGAGTCAGGACGACCTTCTCGGCTGGGTCTGATGGATTCAAGGAGTAGGTCCCGGGCAGATCAATTATGTTTAAGACCTGCCCTTCCACATTTACCTTACTGTGGGTGTGTTTAACGGTAGTACCAGGAAAATTCGATGTCTGCGCTTTGAGGCCAGCAATTGTGTTAAACAGAGTGCTTTTTCCGCAATTAGGTTGGCCGATGAATATGATATCTGGAAATTTATTTTTTTTCGTCAATTATCTCTACCATAATCTTTTGGGCAATTCCTCTCCCCAAGGCAACAGAAGTGTCTGAAGTCAAATCCCGAACAAGCACAGGACCTCCAAAAATGCTGCGGGAATTCAGCTCAATAATATCATTCTTATGAAAACCTAAAGCCAGCAGCCTCCTCCGAACTCCATGGCCTCCCAAAACATCTATAATTTTTAAAGGTGTATCAGATGGAGCATTGATTAAACTTATCATTCTCTATTTAAAATAATCCTTTCTTGTCTGAATGAGAATTTTTGAAGAACTTTACACTTGATAATATAAAAAGCAGAGAAAAAAATCAATAAAAAATGGGCTTTATAACGAAAAGTGGGATAATCTTTATTCAAGATACTACCCACAGGAAAAGAAGCCTGTCCCCATTTTTTTAGCCTGATCTTTACCCGCATTATTTGTCAAAAATAAAAATTTGCCCCCTTTCTACACAAAGTCGAATTGACACAGGAAAGCCTTTTTGTTACAAAATAATTAAATGTATAAATGGCTGTTACAAAAAATATTCGGCACTAAAACCGAAAAAGACCTGAAGAGGCTTCAACCCTATGTTGTCGTAATCAACGAGCTTGAACCTAAAATTCAAAAACTGAGCAACGACCAACTCCGCGCAAAAACAGCAGAATTCAAAGAAAAATTAAGCCAAGGAGCCTCTATAGAGGATCTCCTGATTGAAGCCTTTGCAGTCGTCAGAGAGGTCGGCAAGCGAACCATTAACATGCGCCATTTTGATGTTCAGCTTATTGGTGGAGTCGTTCTGCATCAAGGTAAAATAGCTGAAATGAAAACAGGCGAAGGAAAAACCTTGGCAGCCACACTTCCTGCCTATCTCAACGCCTTAGAAGGAAAAGGAGTTCATATTGTCACCGTAAATGATTATTTGGCCAAAAGAGATACAGAATGGATGGGTCCTATTTACAATTTTCTCGGCCTTGAAGTGGGGACAATCCAACATGAGATACCTGACAGCGAGAGAAAAGAAGCTTATCAGAAAGATATCACTTACGGCACCAATAATGAATTTGGTTTTGATTACTTACGGGATAACATGAAATTCCGTCTCTCCGATCTTGTCCAAAGAAAACACAATTACGCCATTGTCGACGAAGTCGACAGTATCCTTATCGATGAAGCCCGTACCCCTCTCATCATTTCAGGACCAACTGAAGAATCAACGAGTCGTTATTATCAAGTAGATAATCTCGTGCGCCGCCTTGGTAAGAATAAACATTTTCAAGTGGATGAAAAAACAAGAACGGTTTCTCTCAACGAAGAAGGAGTTGCAGAGTCTGAAAAGTTCCTAAAAGTCAAAAATTTATACGATCTGGCCCAGATGGACATCATCCATCACATTAATCAATCATTAAAAGCACATTATCTATTTAAAAAAGATGTCGACTACATGGTTAAAGATGGCAAGGTAATCATCGTTGACGAATTCACAGGCCGCCTGATGCCCGGACGCCGTTACAGTGACGGCTTACATCAATCGCTGGAAGCCAAAGAAAGAGTGCGGATAGAAGAAGAATACCAAACCTTGGCCTCCGTCACTTTTCAGAATTATTTCCGAATGTATGACAAGCTTGCTGGAATGACAGGAACGGCAGAAACAGAAGCAACGGAATTCCATTCAATCTACAAGTTGGATGTGGTGGTCATACCTCCCAACAAAACCCTCATCCGCTATGAGTATCCAGATGTCATCTACCGCACAGCAAAAGAAAAATGGAATGCGGTCATAGAGGAAATAATCGAAAATAATAAAAAAGGACATCCTGCGCTTGTAGGGACAATTTCGATTGAAAACTCTGAACATCTCAGTTCAATTTTAAAAAAAAGAGGAATACAGCATATTGTATTAAACGCCAAATACCATGAGATGGAAGCCAATATTATTGCTCAAGCAGGAAGAATAGGTGCCGTAACCATCGCTACCAACATGGCAGGAAGAGGTGTAGACATCCTTTTAGGCGGGAAGCCAGAGTTTTTAGCCACAGAACAACTGAAGAAGAAGGGAATCGATCCAGCAAATGCTTCTCAGGAAGAATGGGAAAGATCACTCGCCGAAGCAAAGAAAATTACAGAATTAGAACACAATAAAGTTGTCGAGCTAAACGGTTTGCATATAATTGGCACAGAACGCCATGAAGCTCGAAGAATAGATAACCAGCTTAGAGGACGATCAGGAAGACAGGGAGATCCTGGCTCTTCTCGATTTTACCTTTCTTTAGAAGATGACCTGATGCGAATATTTGGCAGCGAAAGGATTTCAGGGCTGATGTCTAGAGTCGGCATGACAGAAGGGACTCCCATCGAACACAAAATGGTGACAAGAGCTATAGAAAGAGCTCAAAAGCAGGTAGAAGCTCAGAATTTTTCCATTCGTAAACACCTGTTGGAATACGATGATGTGATGAACAAACAGCGGGAAACTATTTATACCCAGAGAAAAGAAATTCTTAGTGGAAAAGACATGAAAAAGAATAACCAGGAATTAATTGCTACCCTGGTCGATTGGTTTATGGAAAGCTACACCAACAAAGACAAATCTCCAGAGGACTGGGATTTAGATGGCTTAAGAAAAGCTATTACCTCTCAATTTGGTTTTGATATCGAAGAGTTAGGCATAGAATGGAATACAATAAATTTTGAGGAATTAAGGGAAAAAATCCTGAGCACCCTTGAAAAAATTTATGAAGAAAAGGAAAAAATCATTTATCCCGAGCGCATGAGAGAATTTGAGAGAATCATCATGCTTCAAGTCCTAGATTCGCAGTGGAAAGATCATCTCTTGGCAATGGACTATCTCAAAGAAGGCATAGGCCTTCGTGGGTACGGTCAAAGAGATCCCCTGATAGAATACAAAAAGGAAAGTTACGATATGTTTCAGGCGATGCTGGATAGAATCGAGGAAGAGAGCATCCGTTACTTATATCTTCTTCAGCCGATAGTCGAAGAAGAACTCCCTCAACGGAAAGAACAGCCTCTCTACTACCAGCGACCTGAAAGCTCACCTACTGTGAGAGCCCAGAAGGCAAGGTCTATGATCCCGAAAAAAAGAAAAAAGAAAAAAAAGAGAAGATAAGGGAGGAAAAATGTTGGACCAAAAAATAAAAGAAGGACTAACTTTTGATGATGTCCTAGTGCTTCCTGCTAAGACAGATGTGATTCCCGCTCAAACCAATGTCTCCAGTAAGTTAAGCCGAAACATCTCCCTCAATATCCCAATGGCTAGCTCTGCCATGGACACTGTGACCGAATCAAAAATGGCTATTGCCTTAGCCCAGCAAGGTGGAATAGGAATCATCCACCGTAACATGCCCATCGAGATACAGACTGAAGAAGTGGATAAAGTCAAGCGCCATGAAAGTGGAATGATAGTCGATCCTATAACCATGAGACCTCAGAATAAGATATTTGAAGCCAAGGAAGTCATGAAAAAATATAAAATCTCAGGCCTTCCTATAACAGACGAAAATAATAAATTGCTCGGGATTCTGACAAACAGGGATATCCGGTTTGAAACCCGCCTTAATCTCTCCATAAATAAGACAATGACAAAGGATTTGATCACAGTTCCCTTAGGAACATCTTTAGAAGATGCAGAGAAGCTCTTTCATAAACATAAAATAGAAAAAATATTGATGGTGGATGAGAATTTCCTTCTTAAAGGTTTAATCACCTATAAAGATATCCTCAAAAGAATTCAGTACCCTTTTGCATCCAAAGATAACTTTGGCCGCCTCAGAGTTGGGGCAGCTGTAGGAGTCGGGGAAGAAACTCTAGAGAGAGCAAAGGCTCTGATAAATGTCAAGGTAGATGTTTTGGTAGTGGATACCGCCCATGGTCATTCCCGTCGCGTTTTAGATACAGTCAAAATGTTGAAAAAAGAATTCCCTGAGCAAGAACTTATTGCAGGCAACATCGCTAGTTCTGAAGCCGCTAAAGAACTTATTGGAATTGGAGTAGATGCAGTGAAGGTTGGAATTGGACCTGGTTCTATCTGTACAACTCGAGTTGTCACCGGAGCCGGAATACCCCAGATAACCGCCATTGCGGATGTCTTCAAAGTAACCCAAGCAGAGAAAACACCTCTTATTGCAGACGGTGGTATTAAATACTCGGGCGACATCACCAAGGCTATTGTCGCCGGTGCCAGCTCGGTAATGCTCGGTAATCTCTTGGCAGGAACCGATGAATCTCCTGGTGAAAAGGTCATTTATCAAGGACGTTCATATAAGACATACAGAGGTATGGGCTCCATGGAAGTCATGAAAGAGGGAACCCGAGATAGATATTTTCAAGACTTCTACACCGATGAAAGAAAACTCGTTCCCGAAGGAATAGAAGGCAGAGTTCCTTACAAAGGCAGCGCAGCACATATCCTTCAGATGATGGTCGGCGGATTAAAGGCTGGCATGGGCTATGCAGGATGTCGAACCATAAAAGAGCTCCAAAA
>JAUWYH010000041.1 GCA_030615975.1 Candidatus Aminicenantota bacterium | reverse complement strand
GTGATACTCCAAATCAGCCCGCGAAGGATCATAGATCCGCTTTATCCATTTGCTCGCCCGAAGATCAAATCCTCTCTCGGTTAACCGATGTAGAATTGTGTAAAAAAGCGCCTGCTCCAGGTTAAACTCTATCTTCTTTGTTCTCTGGATCCGTTCGATAATCTTAACCAAGCCCAGGCTCTCCCACAATCGTCTGAAAACAAGAACGCTTCCCCATTCTTTAGACCAACAACTTAAAGATTTATCCTCTTTGAATGCAGAGAGCACGGCGATATTTTTGGAAAACTTGGCAAGACTTTTGGTGAGGGCATCGAGTTTGCCGGATTGCTGTAAATCTTCGTATCTGCCGAGGCTGGCGATAGTGCGTTGTTTGACTTTTTTCCCTTCTCTGAAATTTTCGACAATACAGAGGTAAGAGCGGGGGCCGTATGTCTTGATTCGAACAAACACAGCACCACTATTTTAATATCTATTTTATTTATATGTCAAGAGATATTTTTCATTAAATCGAACTAACATGCACTACATTTCGAAATTAGCCGAATAAATGTATTGATTTTAAAAGGAGTTACATAGACAATATCTTAACAACTGTCAAAGTTGGGTAATATGAATAACAAGAAAAGCAGATGGCCGATTTTTCTAATCTTGGGGCTGTTTTGGCTGAGCTTCTTAATTCTCCTGCTCATCTCCATGAATGGGACAAATGACCGGTTCATTTACCCTCTGGACGACACATACATTCATATAAATATTGCGGAAAATTTTTCTCAACATGGAGTCTGGGGGACATCTCAAAACAGCTTTTCATCTCTGTCATCATCCCTGCTCTGGTCTTCATTGTTGTCGCTGGCTTTTTATATTTTCGGATCAAACGCAATCATTCCTTTGGTCCTCACTGTTATTTTAGCCTCCCTGCTGCTTATTCTTGTGTTCAAACAATTTAATGCCCGATCAATACCCCCGATATTCAGTTTTTTCGGTCTATTTGCCATATTACTCTTCACACCTTTACTGCCGCTTGTTTTTACCGGCCTTGAGCATGTGCTTCACGCCCTGCTCGCTTTATTGTTTATCAATACTTCCGCCAAAACTCTCTCTGCAGATTCAAACTCCTCCTACAAAGTTTTGTTGATTTTAGGTATGTTAATGATTTTGGTTCGATATGAAGCAGGGTTTATGATTTCTGCGGTTGCATTTTTATTTCTGATCAGGAAAAAATGGATACATTCATTACTACTGGTTACAGCAGGAGCTGCCCCCATATCCTTATTCGGATTTTTTTCCCTGCACAAAGGCTGGTATTTCCTCCCGAATTCTGTTCTTTTAAAGGGAAATGTCCCGGATTTTTCATCTTTTAGAAATTTCGCTAACTGGTTAGCCGAACCCTGGAAATTGGCCTTTAGCCATCCTCACATGATATTACTGCTGCTTATATCCCTGTTCATTTTATTTATCCTATTATTCAAAGAAAGGACGCTTTGGAAACCCTCAACCATTATGGTTTTCCTTTTTTCAATATCGATTATCACGCACATTCAATTTGCCAAAATCGGTCTGTTTTATAGATACGAAGCATATCTTTTGATTCTAGGAATATTTACCATCATTATGGCAGCCCAAGAAATAATTATAAAAAATAAACAGCCCGGAAAAATCCGGTATATTGAGATCGCCATTATTTCTTTGATCATTATTGGGGCATTGACAACTCGTGGTTTTATCGCCCATACCGAGATTCCTCAAGCCAGTAAAAATATTTTTGAGCAGCAGTTCCAAATGGGATTATTTCTGAAAAATCACTACCAAAAAAAAGAAATCGCGGCTAATGATATAGGCGCCATAAATTATCTGGCAGACATTAAGTGCCTTGATTTATGGGGACTGAACAGCATGGCAGTGGCACAGGCCAAGAGAAAAAAAGTGTTCGATACAGAGTTTATCCGGAAAATCACTCACGCCAATCATATAAAAATCGCTGTTTTATATGAGCATTGGTATAATGATTTCGGGGGGCTCCCCAAGGAATGGAGCAAAATTGCAGAATGGAGTATTTCTGACAATGTGGTGTGTGGAGACGATACTGTTTCGTTTTATGCAGTGAATCCCGAGGAAAAGGAAGCTCTGGCCGCCAATCTAAAGCAATATTCTTTTGTTCTTCCCAACGATGTCAGACAGAGATTGCTGATTCGTAAACAATAATCGTCAACATTGCTTTTGTATCCAGGGGAATGAGAAGATCAGGATGATTTATTCCGTTTATTAAAAAAACTGGCGATCAACACGGATAAAATCATAAACCAAGACACAGCGCTTATCCAAAGACCTATAGTAAAGCTTTTAGGTAAATACTCCACTTTCACTTCATGCTGATCCGGAGGGAGGAAGACCCCCTTTGAAACCAGGTTTACCCTAAAAATATCACACTTTTTCCCATTATCCCAGGCCTTCCATCCGGGAGAATAATTTCCGGAAATAACCAAAAGGGCGGGAAATGTATTGGTCACAGAATAATGTCCCTCTCCCTGATATTCCGTGCGTTTCTCTACTCTATCTCCGTTTGTCACCGCTATGTTTTTCACGGTTTCATAACCTTTTTCTACCAGGGCAGAAGCGAGCGGATCAAAATCATCCTGAAAAAAAACCTCAATCCGTTCATCAAATGACTTAACTTCAATCACATCATATACCAGCCGGAGCGGCGCCGGGCCCTCAGGCAGTTCATGTAAATATATGGGATATCCTTGGATTGTTTTTTTTGTGGCTGGCAGATCAGGCAAAGCATGGTGACCAATATAATAAGCACAGCCGCTGCTGGTCAGCATTTTGGTTTTGTTTTTAAGACTAGTCGTATTAAAAAAGTCCAAGACCCCCTGGTAATATGAATCATATAGATCATAAAAGTCTTTCGAAAAATGATAATGGATATTTGCTCCGATTCCAACATAAGGGTAAACGGTATCCCATAAATATTTATGCATACCGATCGCACCGCCAACTTCCTCTTTAAAATTGAACGCAATATTTTCTTCCCGGTGGATAAATAAGGGCGGCTTTAGATCCTCCATCACAGCTGGGGCCGCCAAATAATTTTGCGGAACCACAGGATTTATGAACTGATTGATTATGGCTAAATCTACTACCACGACCGCCAGGAATAACCGTACCAATATCTTTTTGTTTATGAAGCGGCAGCTCAACAAAAAAATGAAAAGGGAAAAAATCACCAGGAGAATCAATCCCCACATAATATAATTCCCCAAATCAAAAATTGACCGGTCTTTACTGAAAACAAAAATATGGGAAAGAAGCTCAAGAAAACTGTTTTTAAATATCAAAAAGAGAAATAATATCAGGACTGAAGAGCCAAAGAATATTTTCCGATTTTTGGACTTTTCTTTCAATGGGCGGGCAAGTCTTTCATAACCCAGAGACGCAAGCATAGCAAGTGAGAAAGTCACACCTATCAGATATTTCACTGGATATCTGATAGCAGAAAAAGGAGGAATATTTTTTAAAAGCAAAAAGAGCGGGGTAAATGCACCGAATGCCAGGAATATAAAAAGAATGAAGCCGCAAATAAATAAACGATGCCGCTGATCGAAGGGTTTTTTCATACCGAAAAAGGCGAGAATAAAAACACCAAAGCCAAGATACAAGCTGTAATATAAGGGAAATCCTTTGTCAAAAAGATGACTGCCCCAATAATCATCATGGCCAGGTTCACGATCATTGCCTAAAAAATGCGGAAAAACAAAGTTAAAAATCTGAATGGCTTCAAATGACCAGGTTCCTGCATCAGAGCTCTCTCGGCTGCTCCTTTTTAACAGATCGAACGAAGGAATCAATTGGACCGAAGAAAGCAGCAGCGCGATAAGTAGAGAAAAAATCAGCAGAGAACTTTTTCTAATTTTGGCCAAACGAAAGAAAAGAATTTGGAACAGGCCAAATAGGATGGTGATGACGATAACAAAAGGCGTTCCTGCCAGGATCAATAAAGTCCAGAGCAAAGCAAGTTTGATCAATTTGACGGTATAATTTTTCGAATCCGTTAACAAAACCATCAGAATCCAGGGCATCCAGCATAACGCAGCCGCATGATTATAAAATTCAACTGAAGAGAGAAAAATACCGCTGAATATAAAAACAGTGGCTCCCAGGAAGGAAGCCTCTTTGGATAAAGAATAGGATTTACCTAACAAATAAGTCCCTAACCAAGCCAAGGCAAAGTGCAAAAGATAGTGCAGTTTGAAGGCCAGGAAAAAAGGGAATATCAGGTAGAGTAATGTACTGGGATATAAGACCGCATGTTTGGGATTGGCCAAAAAAGGCTGACCATTCCCGTAGGCGTCAGTCCAGAGGGCAAAATTTCCTTCCTTTAGCAGTTGAACACAAAGCTTTCGCGCAGGTATCTCCAGGACAGTCGAATCCCTTTCGAAAAAAATGCTGTGGCTGAATAAAACGCCTCTAAAAATGAAAATAAGTAAAAGCAGGGAAATGAGGAAATAAGGGATATCTTTATTCGATAACAGTTTCGCCTTAATCATATCCTGCCCACAGGCGGCCCCATTCCGTCTGCGCAAATTGTTTTATTTAAACATAAGAATTTGCTTTTTTGGGTTGCTTTGATTTTGATTCATTTTGCTAAATTTGAGCCCTTTTGTCTCCTCTATTGCCAATACTATATAGAACAAACATTTCCTGTCAATAAGAAATCCTCAAGAAACAGAAAATCCCCGTGAAAATGACTGTATAGGACTACAGTGTAATAGACTCCGCCCTGAATTGCTGATCAAGAAATCCCGATTTTCATATATATTCCACTCTATCCTCAGCTGCCATAGCCAACTGAGAATGGGCTTGTGAAGGAGGGGGGCGTTCTGCCTTAAAGGTCAGTTTGAGGAGATTGATTATCTTGTCAATAACTTTATGCTCTTCTATAAAGGATATGATTCTCATCTGTCCTCCGCCTCATATTGCTCACCAGGAACTCTTGATGGCAGCCGAGGAGAGGGGAGAATATTTCTGAGAGGCTCTGTGGTTGCTTTTTGATGATTCGGGGGCCGAGTCTATCTTAAACTTGATGGTTTGGAGCTTTTGGTTGTTTGTTGCTCTTTTCTAGCCGTTGACTTTGTCGTTTTGGGAGTGATACCCTTATTTGAGAATGTCAGTGGGTGGAAATTATGGAAAATCGGACGAGATTCGATGCAACTACAAAAACCAAATTATTATATTTAATCTGGGCTGGGCGGCAGAGAAATGTCTGGAATTATTAAAACGATCCCAACAAGCAGGGCTTAAAAACACCCGAGTTTCGATTCAATTACATAAAATATTTGATTGGCAATAATAAAATGCCTGATAATTCAAAAATCATCCTTTTTTTAAAATCGGCACTGGGAATCTACACCGCTCTTAGCCTGGCCTCAGTGATACACCTTATTGCCCCAATTTTTTTTATCCCATTTTCATATCAAGTGAAATTGTGGCTTTCTTTAGCCTATGGATACTGGATCACCATCACTTTTATTCTGGTTCAGATTGGTTTGGGAAGACTTCTTCTCCGCCTCCCGCTTCTGCGTGAAATAGATTTATCTAAAGTTCCGCATTTAATCTTTTCTTTTGGAACCGGCTTTTATATTACGTACTTTTTATTAATGATTTTGGCTCATCTCAATTGGCTGAAAAATCCAATAATTTATTTATTTTTTTTTGCAGCTGTTCCTTCTGCATTCTCGGGATTAAAAACACTCAACAAATTCGACCACTCTCCTTCACGAGAAAAAAGAAAGACTTCATATAAAATTGGTTTTAAAATCTGTATTCCGATCGTAGTTATTATTTTTATTATCATATGGTTTACACCCTTTTTCATCCAAACCCTTCTTCCCAATACAGATTGGGATGGAGCATCATTCCATCTTCCTCAAGCCAATCGTTTTTTGCAAGGGAAGATTAATCAAATTGAGCCCAGCTTTTATTTTTATAATTTCCCCAGTGCGATAAATCTCGTCTATTCCCTTTTTTTATCGCTTAATGCGGAAGCAGCCATAATTCCCTTTAACTTTTTGTCGGCAATTATAATCATTCTCGTGGTATATGTCTTCACCACACAATTATGGAACAGAAAAGCCGCAGTATGGGCGGCAGTCATGTGTATTGGAGTCAACCTGTTGTGGGAAGTTTCTATTACTCCCCGTATCGATGTGTTTTTGACTTTGTTTATCCTGCTAGCTTGTTATGCCATTCTTCTATGGATCTCCAAAAAAGAGAAAAATGGTTTATTGATTCTTACTGGAATGATGCTAGGAATCGCAATAGGAATAAAATATACCGCTGCATTCTTCGTTATTGTTCTAGTACCCATTATCATGCTGCTCAGTTTTAAAAGAAATCCTAACAAATACAAACAGACCATCATGCATCTTCTTCTATGCACTCTTGTTATAGCGATCCCGTCAAGCTGGTGGTATGCCCGTAATTTGATTCACTTGGGTGATCCTATATATCCTTATATATCTGGAAAACTTTTTTACGACAGCAACAAGGAATTAAAAGACCTGAATAGTTCGATCAAAGAACTGCTTCAGACGATGCCCCCAGAAGAAGAGATTGAAACAACGATCGCACAATTATATGGATCAAAATTCCCTTTTTCAGATATTACCAAACCAAAAAAACCGCACAATCTTTTTAACCTTTGGGATATTCTTAAAAATCCCGACAAACACCAAAGAAATCCCTATCATGAGATCAATGTTTTCATTCTGCTGTTTTTCTTCCTGCCGTTTTTTACCCGCCGGAAAGAAGTGATGTGGTTATATGGAATCGGACTAGCTTTTTATATAATCATAGCACCTCAAACCTATTTGGTGAGATACGCATTGCCGGTATTTCCACTTTTCTCGATCGGAGCGGGAGTGATCGTATCCAATCTTCGATCAAAAATATTGACGTTCACCATTGGATTAGGTATCTGTCTGACTCTTGTCTATTTTAACTATTTTGAGTGGGGAAAAATTTCGTATTTGCAGCCTAAGACATACCTTATAGAAAAAACGAGCCGGATAAAATGGCTGGAAAATACAGGTTATAACTTAAGACTTAAAGATACCCCTCAATTCATTCATTTTGTGAATAAAGCCGTTGAAAATGGCTCAATTAAAAAAGATGACTCATTGCTCATGATCGGAGAGTGCAAAGGGAATTTGTTAAAATGCAAATATCTCCCGGATCCAGGCCGCGGGCCGGTCCTGTGGCTCGAAGAGTTGATAAAATCAAAGAATGATTATGAGGATCTAGCCCAAAACTTATATAACAAAGGTATTCAATATCTCGCAGTCAATACGTCATATTTTGAAGCAGTTTCAACGATACTTCCCATAGAACAAGAACCAATTCTATTCGGTTTATTTCACCTCACACATTTTTTGGAAAAACACACTGATATCATTTATAATAAAGAAGGGATAATTTTAGCCAAAATTAAACCAATAAAAAAATATTAAAAAATGGAGCGATCATGAAGCTTGTTATCATAATTCCCGCCCATAATGAGGAAAACACCGTGGGTGATATCATCAGCAATGTGCCGCATCAGATCGAAGGCATTGACCAAATAGAAGTTGTGGTCATAAATGATGCTTCTTCCGATAAAACTAAATCCGTAGCAGAATCCGCTGGGGCATCCGTTATTTCTCACGTCAGGAATTTGGGCGTTGGCGCAGCCTTTCATACCGGGATTATTGCGGCGCTTAAGAAAAAAGCTGACATTGTCGTGAATATCGACGCAGACGGACAGTTTAATCCTGAAGATATTCCCGGATTAATAAAACCTATTTTAAAAGGGGACGCAAGTTTTGTCACAGCATCAAGATTTAAGGATCCAGCCCTAACCCCTAAAATGCCGAAAATAAAGATCTGGGGCAACAAAAGAATGTCCCAACTGATAAGTTTTCTCACCGGACAGAAATTTTACGATGTTTCCTGTGGCTTTAGGGCTTATTCCAAAGATACGGCTTTAAGGTTATCTCTATTCGGAAAATTTACCTACACCCAGGAAACATTTCTAGATCTTGCGAACAAGGACGTCCCCATTAAAGAGATTCCAATCGTTGTAAAAGAAGAACGATTGTATGGGAAATCGAGTATTTCTTCTAATCTTTGGAAATATGCCGCAAAAACATCCAAGATAATATTCCGATCATTTAGAGATTATAAGCCATTAAGATTTTTTGGACTGCTTTCCCTGCCTATTTTTTTTATCGGCACATCACTCGGAACTTTTCTTTTTATCCACTATTTGATGACAGGACGGTTTTCTCCGCATAAATGGGCCGGTTTTTCAGGTCTTGGTTTGATATTGATCGGAATATTTCTACTTTTTCTTGGAATAGTCGCAGATATGCTGGATAGAATTCGTTCTAATCAAGAAGAGATATTGTATTATGAAAGAAAAAGAGAATATGAAAAAAAATAAACAGTATGAATAAAAATGATACTTTTTAATAAACATAAAAAACGAAATCAGATGAACACTAACTATTTAGATATCTGTTTTCGTTCATTGGACTGGGCCCGCAATAAGAATTTCAAAGGCTATAGTAAATTTGATGCACTAAATAGCCCCATATTACGATTTTTGGCTGGAAATTCACGCTTTCTTCGTAGTTCTTATGTTTTTGGCATTAGCCGACTACCAATTAATATTCGACCTCTTTTATTCGTTAAAAAGAAGCAAAATCCAAAGGGATTAGCTCTGTTTGCGAGATCTTATTTCAACCTATACCAAACGACAAAAAATGATTCTCTTAAAGAACATGCCCTAGATCTGCTTGAAATTCTTCTAAATCTATCAGAAAAAGATAATCATTCAGGCCATTGTTGGGGATATGATCATCCCTGGCAAAATATTGCGTTTTTTATTCCACCCTATGAACCGAATTGTGTGGTTACATGCGCTGTAGCTGAGGCATTTTTGCATGCTTATCATATAACAAATAACTCAAATCATCTTGACGTATGCAAGTCCGTGGCTGATTTTCTTTTAAAAGACTTAAATCACATTGAAGTGGGATCGAACATGCAATGTCTCAGCTATGATCTCCATAGTTCATGGAAAGTAATTAATATTAATTCGTTTGTATCTGCCTTTCTCGCTAAACTTTATAATATAACTAAAAAGACGGAATACAAAATAGTGTCCCAGGCGATAATGCGATGGATAATATCACAGAAAACTGATTACAATGCCTGGTACTATTCTGATCCTCCAGAAGCGTCGAGAATCACACATGACAATTATCATACTGGCTTTGTACTTGACTCTATTCAGGAATATTTGGAAGTCTTTTCAGATATTGATATAGAACAAACATGGAGAAACGGCCTAACATATTATAAATCGAATCTTTTCAATGATGATTTTTCGCCAAAATGGATGTACAATCAAAAATATCCCAACGATATTCATGGCGCTACGCAAGGCATAATCACCTTTGCTAAAGCATCTGTTGTTGATCCTGAATATTTAAATTTTTCCAAAAAAATTCTTTATTGGACGATAACAAATTTATATGAATCCAAAAAAAGTCGTTTCTATTATCAGAAAGGAAGAATTTGGAAAAAAAAATATACATTAATGAGGTGGAGCCAAGCATGGATGTGCTATGCAATGAGTGTATTTATTAAAGCTGAAAAATGAAAAAAAAAATTCTATATATTTGCCGTAAATCAATTCATCATTTCAAGCAGTTAGATTACAGGTTTCTATCAGAAAAATATGACGTCACTCTTTTCTATTTCACATACTCTCCTATTACAACAATAAAACTTTTTATGGCAATACGGAAGCATGATCTAGCGTTTTGTTGGTTTGGCAATATTTGGTCATTTCTCGCGGTTATCTTCTCAAAAATATGGCGAAAAAAAACTGTTATTGTGGCTGGTGGTCATGATGTAGCCAATGTCCCAGAAATACATTATGGACT
>JAUWYH010000114.1 GCA_030615975.1 Candidatus Aminicenantota bacterium | reverse complement strand
ATTGAGCAAATTTTTACTACTGTTAATATTATGTTCGGCCTGAGCTTTGGGTCTACAAAAGTCTGTTCGGGGAATGGCCCTACAGCTTAGCCAGTTTCTTTAGGCTTTCTCTGAGGAGATGTTCAAATCCTGCCTCCACTGTGAGTTTGTTGATGGTTTCATCCACGATTTTTTCAACTTCTTTCCGCTTAAATCCAAGATTCATCAAAGCTGATATGAGATCTTCTCTTTCCTGAAAGCCTTTTGCTTTTAGAATTTTTTCTTTTTTTTCGAGTTTCTCTTGAAGCTCGAGAGCAATCCTCAAGGCTGTTTTTTTCCCGATGCCGGGAATAAGGGAAATACGGACCACATCACTTTGCCTTATGGCTTCTTCAAGGTCAAAGACACCAATCCCCGAAAGGATATTCAAAGCCAGTTTAGGGCCTATACCTGAGATGCCGATCAATTTCAAGAAAATATCCCTCTCTTTCTCCGTGGAGAAGCCGTAGAGAGAAAGGGAATTGTCGGTCAGGTGGGTGTAAACGAAAAGTTCCGCTTTATCGTCAAGATCTCCCAGCTCAAAATAGGTCGAAAGCGGGACCCAAACACAGTAACCAACGCCTCCGATATCTAGGACGACTTGATTGGGTGATTTTTGAATCAGGTTTCCTTTAAGATAGCCAATCATTCTTTATCTCTAATAATCCTCTGATTCTTTGATTTTTTCTTTGAAGATTCTCGAGTTGAGATGACAAAAAGCGGTAGCCAGGGCATCTGATGCATCTGTTGCCAGTTTTTCATCTTGAATATTCAGAAGAGTTTTTATCATTATTTTCACCTGGTTTTTATCTGCTTGGCCGTAGCCAGTCACTGCTTTTTTAATCTCTAAAGGAGAATATTCATAAAGAGAACAGTCATGCGAAGCTACAGCCACAAGGGTAGCGCCTCTTACCTGACCGAGGGTTATTGCCGTTTTGATGTTTTGGGCATAAAAAAGATTTTCGATGGCCACTTCCTCAGGCTCATAGGTCTCTATAAGATTTTCAATATGTATTTTTATCTCGTTTAGTTTTTGATGAAAAACAAGGCGGCGTGAAGGTTTTATTACACCATAGCTCAAGACAGTATAATTGTTTTGTGCGTATTCGATAACACCAAACCCTGTTGATTGAATACTGGGATCGATTCCGAGTACCCGCATAGAAAATTATTTTTCAGCAGAATACCTGGCTATTTCTTCTTCGCCTATATCAAAGTTGGCCCAGACATTCTGAACATCATCATGGTCTTCTAATTCTTCCATCAAGCGAAGGAGTTGATGAGCTTTTTTTCCCTCGAGTTTCACATAATTCTGAGGGATATAGCCAATGTTGGAAGCAGCCAATTCTATTTTGCGCTCTTTTAAAGCATTGACAACGGATTCATAGTCTTCAAGTGTAGTAAAAATTTCATAGTTGCTCCCGTCTTCCCTTAGGTCTTCTGCTCCTGCCTCTAACACGATATCCAAAAGCTCATCCTCTGAAGCTTTTGCTCTCTCGACAACAACATATCCTTTGCGCTTGAACATCCAAGCGACACATCCGGATTCGCCGAAATTTCCTCCGTTTTTGGAAAAAATACGCCTCAATTCAGAGACTGTTCTGTTTTTATTATCAGATAAGGTTTCCACATAAATAGCCACACCCCCTGGTCCATATCCTTCATAACTGGCTTCTTCATATGTAATGCCTTCCAGTTGTCCTGTGCCTTTCATGATAGCTTTTTTGATGTTATCTGAAGGCATGTTCACGCCCTTAGCGTCTGCAATCGCCTTTCTCAGACGAGGATTGGTATCCGGGTCGCCTCCTTCCATACGCGCAGCAACTGCTAATTCCCTTATTATTTTGGTGAATATCTTTCCCCTTTTGGCATCCTGAGCAGCCTTTTTATATTTTATGGAATGCCATTTGGAATGCCCTGACATTATAACTCCTTGAGTATTATGTAAAAAAAATTCTAACACAATTGATTGCGTCATGCAATACGCAGCTTGGCTTTTATGGAAAAATAATCAAAAATAGAAAAATGAGGCATTTTTTTCCACATTATCAGACGCTGCAAAGATTGCTGTTCGATCATTCATAGGGAATTTGACCAAAATGGCCTTTTGGCGGAATGTTAAATAGTAAAATAAGAAAGAATAAAACATTTGACATAACGTGTCATTACACCTGATTGTTAAGAGCAAGGACAAGTATTATGGATAATTTATATAAAAAAGGTCTTCATCTCGAATATTTCACGGTTGTCTATAACATTATTGAAGCTATTGTATCGATTATATTTGGTAAGATTGCAAATAGCATTGCATTAGTTGGTTTTGGACTTGATAGTATTGTGGAATCTTTGTCTGGTTTTGTTTTGATCTGGCGCTTGAGTCAACATAAAAGAATCTCAAAAGAAGAAGAGGATAGAATTGAAAAGAAGGCAATGAGGTTTGTTGCCATCACATTTTTTATTCTTGGTCTGTATATCTTATTCCAATCAGTAAAAAAATTGGTTTTTAAGGAAATTCCTGATCCTTCTTTACCGGGGATAATCATTGCGATTTTTTCGATTGTTGTCATGCCTATATTAACGGTACAGAAATACAAAACAGGCATACAAATTGAAAGCGGGGCTTTAATTGCAGATTCTAAGGAGACTTTGGCCTGTTCTTTTCTTTCTGTGGCATTGCTTTTTGGCCTGGGGTCAAACTATTTGTTTGGTTTTTGGCAGGCAGATCCGATAGTCGGGCTAATAATTGTGATATTCTTATTTAGAGAAGGACTGGAAGGTTGGAAAGAATCAAAGAAAGAAAGAGGGGATAGGTGTTAATACGCGTATAGAATTCATACATTTTTGAGTTTTATAAATATTTAAAAAAATGCTTGACATACCTTAGGGGGGTATGCTATATTAAACAATGAATCGAGAAGTCATGAAATGAAAACGATCTATTTTTTAAGTAAGGAGGTTTCCGATGATGTTAGCAAATCATGGATTTATGGGAGGATTTATGTGGATATTTTGGGTCGCTGTTATCGTGGGTATCATCTTTCTCGTTAAATGGGCCATGCAAATTCAGCCGAGCTGTGAAAGATCTGAGTTGAACTATTTAGAAATATTGAAGAAAAGATATGCCCGGGGAGAAATTGAAAGAGATGAGTATGAACAGAAAAGTAAAGACTTATTATCCTGAGATCTTAAGGAGGAGAAAAAATGAAGTTAGTTAAGGCTTATGTAAGGACTTTTATGGCTGATGAAGTCATAAATGCCTTGAAAGGATTGAAAGCCCCGAGAATCAGTGCCATTGATGTCAAAGCTTTAGGGGATGAGATTAATCCTGGTCAGCTTGAGATCTCTGCAGAATTGGGCTCCACTTACACCACAATGGTGAAGATAGAGCTGATTTGTACAGATGCCTGTGTCGAGAGGGTTAAGGAAACAATATTGAAGCATGCCAGAACAGGATACAAGGGTGATGGATTGATTGCAATTTCTCCTGTGGAAGAGGCCATAAGCATCAGGACTGGCAAAGACGGAATACTTCCCATTGGCTGAAACATCATAATTGGATGCTTAGATAGAAATTGGCTTTTGTTGATATTTCCCATTATGGATATGTTCCACGATAAAGATGCGCTCACTTGATAAAGAAAAAGGGGAAAAAGGAGGTGACAAAAATGGTAGAGCCCTTAATAAAAAAGGGAAAAATCGCTGTTGTTGGAATTAAAGATCAGTTAAATGTGAACAAGATAAAAAATGAATTGAGAGAAAAAATAGGAAGAATCGAAGTAGATGTTGATGAGGCGAAAGGATATGTAGAGGTCAAATATGATCTTCGGAAGATAAATTTTGAAAAAATAGAGAAATCGATAGATAAAATGGGTATCGACTTATCGAAGAAAATAACAGAGAAGTTGAAAAGAGGTATGGCAAAATTCACTGAGCAAAACGAATTAGATAATTTAACGGCAACCCCTTCCTCATGCTGTGAAGATCCCAGAGAAAAATCACATAGAGCAAATCACTAAAACGGATTAAAAAGGAGTAAAGGTTACGAAAGAAGAGGACTTTTTTATATTTTTAGAGAGGTGAATTCAATGCTTGGTGAATCTTTAGGTGGTTATGCTTACGGCATGTGGCCAGTGGTTGTTTTTAATGTTATTCTTTTCCTATTCTTTGCCATAGGATTTTTGCGGCCAAAGAAGAAATTCGAATGGCGTTCTATGGGAGCATTTGTAGGATTTTTGGTTGCTCTTTTTACAGAGATGTATGGCTTTCCTTTAACGATATTCTTTCTTACTTCTTGGATGGGGAAAAGTTATCCTGTATTAGATCCTTTTTCTCACTCAAGCGGGCACCTTGTTCTCGTTTTTTTGGGTTTGGCTCACATTCCCGCAGCCATGATCATTCTGCATATTATAACGAATGGCCTTATATTATTTGGCCTTTTTCTTATGTACTCAGGTTGGATGAAGATTTATAAAGCTAAAGGAGATAAATTGGTCACTGATGGAATATACAGGCATGTAAGACATCCTCAATACGCTGGGCTATTTTTAGTAACTATTGGATTTTTAATTCAATGGCCATCTCTGACTATTCTTATGATGTGGCCGGTCTTGGCATTTGCTTATTGTAAGCTGGCAAAAAGAGAAGAAGGAGAACTAAGGGCAATGTTTGGAAATGAATTCCAGGAGTATCAAAGAAAAGTTCCCATAATAATCCCAAAAATTTTTAATAGATGACTTATGGAGGTGGATAATGAATAAAAACCATGCTCTATGGATGCTAATAGGATGTGCCTTGCCAATTCTTTTAATATTCCTATTCCCTCTTTTTGGAATAGGAGGAAATTGGTCTCTGTTTATTTTCATCCTTCTTATGTTTGGCTGTCATATCCTCATGATAAACTGGCGCAAGAAAGGATCTCATAGGGAACATAATGTTGAAATTAAGGGGAGAAAAAATGAACAGCATTAATATCAGAAAATTCGTTCTTGCTTTTTGATTGACTTTTACTTTTTCTTAGGTTAAGTGATTGTTATGTCCACAATTAGCAGAGAAGTAGCAATCTTCTTTTCAATTCTCTAATACATGGAGTTGAAACCGGTCAGGAAGAAAGAATTCAATTAAAAATGATAAATCATAATAGGGAAAAAATTCCGATTTTTATAGGTGTATTTATTATATCCTTTGCCGCTCTTATGTTAGAGATCGGAATGACAAGGATATTTTCTGTGCTCTATGAATACCATTATGCTTTCTTGGCCGTTTCTCTGGCAATTTCTGGTTTAGGAGCTGGAGGGATTTTCTTTCATGCTAAGCTAAAAAACTCTAAATATGAAGATCTGGCTCTAATGGTTTCAGGTCAAGGCTTTGG
>JAUWYH010000217.1 GCA_030615975.1 Candidatus Aminicenantota bacterium | reverse complement strand
CCGCTTTTTAAGGATCTAAGAATTTTATCGAGATTTTTTTCTTCAAAAAAGGAGGGTGTTTTTAAGTTGGCGGCATAGATATTTGTTTTCATCTTGGGATAATATGTATATGAGATGACTTTTGCTTCTTTCAGTGAAGCAAAAGAAAGGACTTTCTTCAGGGCTGAATCAAAGTAACCGATTTCATCTATAAGTTTAAGCTTATAAGCTTGGCTGGCAGTGTAGACACGTCCATCTGCGATTTTTTTTAGCTCTTCAAAGGAAAGGGCTTCCTTTCTTTTAGAGTAAACCACTTCCAGAAATTTCTGATAAAGCTCGTCTATAATCCTTTGAAATATCTTTTTTTCTTCTTCTGTTAGATCTCTGAATGTGCTTCCTGAGTCTTTCATTTTTCCTGATTTGATGACATTTACATTTATACCGAGTTTAGTAAAGAGTTCCTGTAAGTTGGGAAAGATTGAAATCACACCGATGCTGCCGGTAATTGTTGAAGGATGAGCTATGATAAAGTCGCAGGCGGAAGCCACATAATACCCGCCAGAAGTGGCCAGTCCCATCATCAAAGCTACGACTGGAACATTGGAGGTTTCCTTGAATTTTAGGATTTCGTTATAGAGAATATCACTGGCGGTCACCTCTCCTCCTGGAGTATCAAGGCGAAGGATAACTCCTTTGACCATTCTGTCATCAGAAGCTTTTCTCAGTCTATAATAAACTCGAGAAAGGATGTCTCCTTCCCTCTCAAAAAGGCCTGGGCTGAGGGAAGTTCCGATGATGCCAGAGACATCAAGGATGAGGATTTTTTCTTTAGCTTTGCTCTTAAGAAGGACAATTTCTTCCATTCTGTCTTTTCCTAAAAAGTCAAGATGAAAGTGAGGCGCACATCCAGAGAGAAGAAAAAACAAACAGAGGGCAAAGACAAAATTTTTTTTCATGATTCCTCCTGAACTTAGTGATTCAGAACCTAAAAGATTATAACATATTAACCTTTGGTTCAAATCAGTTACTGGGGGTGTAAGCATTTCATTTTCGGCCTTGCGATTTGGAGTCGAGTAGAAGAAAAATCCGTTTTTTTCTAAATCCTAACTGAAGTTCGGTGTCCGTTTACTCTTTCCAATTTGGGGGCTAATGATCTTTAAAGCTTGAGGAAGAACTTTAATTTGAACTTCATTCCTTTCTGCGAGAAATTCACCATTGTACTGGACTGGAAGATTTTCACCTCTTATAATCATTTTTCTTGCTTTAAAGTGCTTCTGCGTTTTTTGGTAGATGCCAAAATAGATAAGAGGGAAAAAAAGCAGATATTTTATTCCGGTTGTTTCAAAGAAAGTGACATCGAGAAAACTGTCGTCGATTTTTGCCTTTGGTGCTATCTTCCAGCTATAACCAAAATAGTTTGTTTTTCCGATAACACAATCGAATAATTTTAACCTCAGTATTTTTTTTTCAAAATGTTCTCCTCTATCATCCAGACCATCGATAAGCTCTATTTCTGACTCTTTTCTTGGTAGAGTAAACAAAGTTCTTCCTGCCAAAAGATGGCCAAAAAAGCCATGAACTTTATGATGAAGCTTTTCCTGTGTCACTTTTGCTGTGGCTCCAATGCTGGCGAACCCGGCTGCTTTGCCTTCAATCATGATTAGATCAACTTCTCTTGACTTTCCTTCTCTAATAAGGTTCAAGGCTTTTTTCATGTTCTTAGGGATGTTGAGGGATTTTCGGAAAGCATTGCCACTTCCAAGAGGGAGAATTCCTAAGAGAACTTTTTTTCCTTTTCGGGCTTCGATCATTCCCTGAATAACATCAGCAATAGTTCCGTCTCCTCCTGCAGCCACGATTATATCGTTGTCTAAACACAGTTTTTTAGCTAATTCAATGGTAAGTTGTTTACTCTTATGAAAATCGATAAGATCACATGCCAAATTTTTTTGCAGATATTTTTTGAGGCTCTTTCTTCTCTGCCATTTTTTATTTGCAGCTTGAGGGTTGACGATACAAGAGATTTTTTTCGAAGAGAAAATTTTTTCATTCATTTTTGAAAATCGCTTTGATTTTTAATTTTTTCTCTAGATCTTCATTAACGTTTTACAGGTTTTATTGACTCAGGAATATCAGAGGTGAGTTTAATTTTCTCAGGCAAAGGGGAGTCAAACTTTCCATTGCCATCCACATCAATAAATATTGGATTGGTCAATGCATAAGGAAGAGTCGCGTTCTCAAACTCACCACCTCTTGCTGCTCTTTGTAATACAGGATAGAGGCTCTTTTTACCCAGGACTTCCACTAATATGTAAGAATCCTTTTTCAGCTTCAAGCCAACCTCATCCAAGAATTTTAATATGGATTTTTCCTGATATTTTAGAGGGAAAATAATTTTTCTTTCTCCATTTATGATTAGCCGGACTTCATTAACAGTAATCCAGGGAGCGCTTTGAACTTTAATCGAAATATTCACTTCTCCTGTTGGTGCCGTCATGAAATCCCCTGAAGTGTAATTGTCGTTTATTTTGAATTCTATCAGCGGACCATTAGTGGCAAAAGATCGACCGTTCTTCATAGCTTTTGCTAGGGCAGGCCAATCCAGATTATCAGCTTTTTTTCCGTTATATAAGACATAAGTTCTGCAGTAGCCCGGTTCATCTTTATCTATTGAGTGGGAATCTGAGGAGCCCACAAGGGGAAAATAATAACCCCGATTCAGAAGGTGAAGCCAATCATCAATAGCCACATAATTTGAGGAATAAAAGTAGGGCCCATTCATGACTTCCAGAACATCGAAGGA
>JAUWYH010000207.1 GCA_030615975.1 Candidatus Aminicenantota bacterium | reverse complement strand
TCCTGTGTATTTTACATACACTATTTAGAAGAGAGCCGATTAGAATTGCCATGCTGATAAAAATATCTAGATGGATTGAAGAGGATGAAAATTCTTGTATAAAATCACCCATAAAGGGGATTGATTAAATCTGAAAAGTCTGCAATCATAAAAGGCTCAAAAGATGTTACAAGATAGTAAAAAAGAGAAAATTTTAGCCTTTTTAATTTTCCTTCTGCTCGCTACACTGCCTTATCTAAAACTGGAAGCTAAAGCAAAACCTCAATTAATGAAGAAGTATGATAAAATCATCGAAACAGCCGCCCTTAAATATGATATCCCTGCTGATCTCGTTCATTCTATCATTCAAACAGAGTCAAACTATAACAGCCAGGCTATCTCTCCTAAAGGAGCAATAGGACTGATGCAGTTAATGCCTGAGACAGCCAAAGAGTATGGTGTAGAGAATTTATATGATCCAAAAGAAAATATAGAGGGGGGAGTAAAATATTTAAGAGATCTTATCAAGCTTTACAACAAAAAGACAAACTTGGTCCTTGCCGCATACAATGCCGGCCAAGAAGCCATTAAAAAGTATAAAGGCATTCCCCCTTATCCAGAAACAAAAAATTACATAGAAAAAGTAATGGCCTCCTTTAATAAATCAACCATAAGAGCAAGAACCAAAATTTATAAATTTTACGATGACTCTGGAAAGTTAATCCTTACAAACACTCCTTATTTTTTTTCAATCAACAGTAAGAAAGAAGATTAGTCGACTGATTGGGAGCCAGGCTATTTCCCCAAACTTTTATAAATAACCCTTAACCAAAAAATTCCGAGGAATAATTTCAAAGAATGCAGGTAATTTGCCCAATTGTTCACCATCCAGTTCTATCAAAACATCTTTTTCTTCGGTTTCAGGATAAGCTTCTATTTTTTGACCTCGAATCAGTGAAATCTTAGGATGGGAGAGATGAGATCCTGTATAGATTCTCCAGACATTCTTGAAGAATTCTAATTTCTTCATTCTTTTTACCAAAACAATATCGAAGAGCCCATCGTCAAGCTTAGCTTGAGGAGCTATTTTCATTCCTTTGCCGAAAATTCGTCCGTTTGAGATTGTTCCTAATAGATATTCCTCAACGGGAAGGTCTTTATCATCTATTTTTATCCTCACTTTTTTATTTTTGTAAACGATGAAGGTTGATATTAAACATCGGAGGTAAGAAGAGGCTTTTCGCTTCATTCTATTCTCGTTTATTTTTCTGACGACTTCACCTCCGATACCAAAATCTGCAACGTTGAGAAAGAATCTTTCCTGATCCTTACCTTCATGACATTTAAACCTAACTCTGCCAATATCTATCCATGAGGAGGGAGCCTGGGTGATGACTTTCAATGCATTCTTAAGATTTAAAGGAATATTCAGACTGCGGATGAAATCGCAGCCCGTCCCAGAGGGCACAATGCCTAACGCTGTTGTAGGATTGATAATCCTTTGATTTTCATAGAAGCCATTAGCGATCTCATTCATAGTCCCATCGCCACCGACTCCTACAATGAGCTCTGTACCTTCTTTGATTGCTATTCTTGAGATTTCAGTGGCTTGGGAAGGTTTTTCTGTGAATTCGCACTTGAATTCTTTCAGGAATGTTTTGAGAGCTTCTTTAATTTGCTTCCATCTTTTTCTTGTTCGACCTTTATTCGATTCAGGATTAACGATTACCTGAGTCTTTAGGAACATCGATGACTCCTTGACTTTTTTCCAAACCTTTTTTTCTAAAAAGAGAAACGCCGATTATTCCCCCTAAAGCTCCTAAAACAGAAAAAATAACAACTGAAATCAACAGTCCAAGCAGAAAAAAAGGGCCCGGTGTTTCAAAAGCTCCTCCTTCCATCAAAGTGTCCCATCCGGACGGCATTTCTTCTGTGTATTCGGCTATGCGTCCCATTAATCTCCGCATAAATGCACTAGTTAGAGAACGAAAAGGGATGCTGATAATAGCGTCCACAACTGCGGCTACAATTCCTGTAAAAATTCCAACAATAGCTCCATCGCCAGCAGTTAGAGCCACGGGAGAATCTTTGGCAAGCAAATATGAAGCGAGCAGTGCTCCTCCGATGATCCAAAGGCAGCAGAGGCAGTTAAGGACAGGAAGTCCTGAGAGGATTCCTGCTGCAGCTCCACCTATTAAAGCAGGAACAAACATTCCTGGTTTTTGATTGTTCATGCTTCCTCCTTCTATATTATTTTCCTATTCTATTTTGTTTTATATTTGAATTTCAAGAAATATTTTTTCGATGTATGTATAAATCTGATAGCCCAGTAATAAAATAAAAAGGAAGAATGACTCCCCAGATGAATCCGAAGGCGAATCGTATCAAGTTGAGTGTTGTCCAGATGTGAAAAAAATTTCCAATAGTATCAATCCCGATAGGAAATGATATGATAAGAAAGATTTTGCTCTTTGGCAATGAAAGAGAGGAAAATCCATTCAGGAATGGATAGAAAGCAGTCCCTGCAAAAAATCCAAAATAGATTCCCAAACAGCGGGCACAAACAGCAAGAGGATATCCAAAGAAGAAAAATGATCGCGATGGGATTTGATGGCAAACAGGAGAGAAGAGAGCATAAACAAAATTATTCAAAGTCAAAGATTCTTTTTTTAAATAAGGAGCTAGAAAGATAGCGCCGATCCAAATAATGATTCCACCAAGGGAGAAAAGATACATGAGAAGAATTTTGTTTTTTGGTTTCATCGAAATAAAGCTAGAAGAGCTAGACCAGTAATATGTTTTATTTGATTTATATTCATTTGCTTGTTCTATTTATTCGGTCTTAAATTTAGGCTTTGTCCCAAAGTGACGGGATGAAGTTAAAAATCACCTTAAGGTACAGGAAAATATCTCCGCTCTAGTTCAGATTTTTCACGCCATTCCCTCACCGCCCTTCTCGGCGCCTGCGGAACTCC
>JAUWYH010000117.1 GCA_030615975.1 Candidatus Aminicenantota bacterium | reverse complement strand
CCTTCTCTGAGAGTGGTTGTTTCTCAGGTTTGAGATGAAATATATCAGTACTACAACCAATACAAAAAAGCGGTATGATCATTATAATAAATATCTTGATACTATATAACTTAGGATGATTTTCCATTTTCTTCCACTGGCTTTGGCACATGCTCCCTGATGAGCTTGCAGCAAACACTGCGTTAGATTTCTGGGGACGTGAAATACAGGTTCACATTTTTGGTAAAGGGAGTATAGAAGAAGCGTTCTGAATGGTCAAGCATATATAAAACCCCTTAAAACAAAAATTGTTGCCTTTATCATAAGAATAAATGTTAATGGAAAAATCCGAAAACATTATTCAATCACTCCTCAAGGGGAAAAATTCTAGAGTTTTCCAGAGAATAATCACAGGAACTATTTAGCGAACTTTTTGAAAAATAAGGAATGGGCTATGCAGAACACCGGAGAGAAAAAGGCGATTACCAGAAACATTGTTCTCACTGGTTTTACCTCCTTTTTTACAGATGTCTCCTCTGAAATGATTTATCCCCTTCTACAGGCCTTTGTAAGTATGATTATGGTCTCTAAAAAAGCCCTGCTGGGTCCTATTCTGGGGATTATAGAGGGGGTAGCAGAATCCACAGCCAGTCTGCTTAAAGTTTTTTTTGGTTACTATTCTGATAAGATTCAAAACAGGAAAACTCCTGCTATTGCAGGTTATAGTACATCCGCTCTGGCAAAATTTCTTCTCCTTCTTTCTTCTTTTGGATGGTATTTCGTTCTTCTCGCTCGTTTATTTGACCGTGTCGGAAAAGGCATCCGGACAGCCCCCCGGGACGCACTGATCTCAGAATCTACTCCAAAGGAGTCACAGGGAAAAGCATTCGGTTTTCACAGAGGAATGGATTTTGCCGGTGCCACATTGGGTGCACTTATCTGCTTCTTTCTGGTCCTGCAATTTATGGATCCTATCACCAAGACACTTAAAGATCTGAATTCCTTTTATACACTGTTTCTCATCTCGATTATCCCTGCCTTTATAGGAGTAATCTTTCTATTTTTTATCAAAGAGAAAAAACTCCAAATTGTTCAAACAGCAAAAAACCAAAAACCCAAACCAAATCTGAACATCCGGCAATATGATAAGAATCTTCAAATCTTCTTTCTTGCCCAGCTTATATTTACCCTTGGAAACTCTTCAAACCAATTTTTGCTGCTTCGCAGTATGAATCTCGGGCATGCTCTTCCTACAGTCATTCTCATGTATCTTATTTTCAATCTTTCCACATCTCTCCTCTCCACTGGATTCGGTTCTCTTTCTGACAGAATTGGACGAAAAAAGTTACTTATAGCAGGCTACGGGCTCTATGCAGTTGTATACATCGCTTTCGGTTTTATAAGCCATAAAACCAATTCCCTTTTGTGGTTTTTTTGGCCTTTGTATGGAATCTATTACGCAATGACAGAAGGAATAGAAAAGGCCTTTGTCTCAGATATAGCTCCAAAAGATTCAAAGGCAACTGCGCTTGGGTTTTACCATACCATTGTTGGAATCGGATTGCTCCCTGCCAGTATTATTGCTGGAATCCTCTTTTCCCTTATTCCAAGCGCTCCGTTCCTTTTTGGTGGAGCTATGGCTTTTGTCACTGTGATTATTCTGTGTTTCTTTGTTAAAAAAAATGATTGAGTGGGTGATTTTTTATCAGGTTAGATGCAGGGATATATAATTATGGGGCCATATGTACAGAAATAGCGTTAAAGAAAGATCAGACTTCTATCCACCAGACTATATTCTTTAAAGTATCTGCCCTGAAACAAGAATTAACACAATCCTGAAAGCTCTGCGATGTCTTTCATCACATTATCAAGAAATGAGCTTGCAGGTGCTGATGGGTCTGCATAAATGGCCTTGCCGAAATTGATCTGAACCAAGGACCGAACTCCCTGCCTCGAGTAATTCACCCCCACAGGAATAAAAGGAATAGAGAAACGAGAAAGAATGAGTCTCACAATGCCTACATTTGCAGGACCCATTTTATTTCTGTAGTAGGTGCCTTCAGGAAAAACTACAACCCCCTCTCCTTCTTTTATGAATTCAATCATAGCCTTCAGAGATCGTCTGCTCTCTAAAGGACGTTGCCGGTTTAAAGGAATGCCACCAAGAGATCTTATAAACCAGTTGCTGAGGGAGTTCTTGAATAGATCATGTTTGGCTATATAATAAAGAGGCCTGGGTGTGGCAAGGCTAAGCAGGGGAATGTCCACCCACCGCTGATGTTTTGGTAAAAGAATGAAGGCGCTCCCTTGAGGCAAATTTTCCATCCCGTCTCTTTCTAAGCGAAAGAATGGGGACAGCAAAATCCCGCTCGCAGTTTTTATAGTCTTTAAGACCCAGTTCTTTCTTCCTTCCATAAACGCTAACCTAAAAAGTATTCATAAAAACAGATTGATTGAGGCTCAAACGGAGTATTGACATCTTAAATTCTTTTTACACATTTGTAGGGCCCTTCGTGCGTCTGTTTGCGAAAAACAGGCCAGGGAACAGCAATGTTTACACTTTGGTTTCCTTCCACCAGGGGTAAAAATCCGGCATGTCAGCTGAGGGGCTCATGGTGAACTTCGGCGGGCGCTTATCCAAGAAGCTCTGAATACCCTCGTAGGCGTCCTTTTGTCGACCTGCCCAATAGAAACAGCGCGAGTCTATAAGGTGAACGGACTGGGGATCATCCTCGGCGAGCCCGTGCCAGAGGAGTGCCTTACTGAGGGCCACAGACACCGCGGAGGTGCTTTCCGTTATCTCCATAGCAATCGCCATCGCCTTGGGAAGCACCTCATCGCGTGGCACCACGTAATTGAACAATCCTGAGTTTGCTTCCTCCTTGGCGCGGAACACGCGCCCTGTATATATGAGCTCAGTGGCCTTGGATATGCCGACGATCCGCGGCAGAAACCACGAAGAGCATGCATCTGGAACAACGCCACGCCGAGTAAAGACAAAACCGATCTTAGCATCCGCGGCCACAATCCGTATATCCATTGATAGGGTCATCGTTATGCCCACACCCACTGCGTGTCCGTTAATTGCCGCAATTACTGGCTTGCGGCAGCTGAAGATGGCAAGGGAAATCTGGCCACCTCCGTCACGGTGTTCGATGATTGTAACTTTCCGACCATTCTTTTTAGATTGATCAAAGGTCGAGCCGCCAGAAGACAGATCTGCACCTGCACAAAACGCTTTGCCTGCACCCGTCACCACAATGACGCGAACCGTGTCATCGCGATCGGCCTCCGCAAAAATCCTGATCAGTTCCTCTCGCATTGTGCCTGTTAAGGCATTCATCTTGTTCGGGCGATGCAGTGTGACCGTCGCTACACCACTGTCAACTTCATATCGCGTACAGTTGAGATCCATTTTAATACCTCTCTTTTAAGGAAAAAGGCGGTTAAAGTGCAAATCTTCAACTGCCTTTATCCTGTGTAGACCTGCATCCTCTATTTTTTTGGGAAGGATTCCTAAAAAATCTCCTCATTTTCAAAAAGAGCGAATGAGAATGGCAGCTAACCAAAAAGCAAATTATTCCTTCAAAGCATCCATAATAATTTCCAGTTGGAGCTTGAAGTATGTATCAAGGCTGAGACGCTTCTTGAAATGCCATCTCTTTAAAACCCACATGTGAGCCAATATCATAATATTAAAGGCCATTAAGTCCACATCAATCTTTTTAAATACACCCTGCTCAATCCCTTCACTGATGATTTTTGCGAAAACATTGCTCACATCCACCTCCAGCTGCATCACCCGCGTCTTGGAAGCCCTGTCAAGGGAACTGGATTTCTGATAGATCAAAAGCGCCTTCTCTCTTTGCTGATCCACTACTGTTAAATAAATGTGGAGCGCAGCAGTTAACCTCTCCTCTGGATCATCAATGTCCTTAATCATCTTGACAAGGTTTTCCTGAAAGCGGGTGAGGATATCTTCCATGATCATTCTCATGATTTCCGACTTTGTCTTCACATAGCGGCGCGTGACTGACCTGGTCACACCCGCCTTTTCGGAAATCTCTTGAAGTGAAGTTTCTGCAAAGCCTTTTCTGGCATAAAGGACACTTGCTGCATCTATGATCTTACTTCTCGTCTCATCTGGATTGGTAACCCAATCAAGCCCATTAAGTTTGCCTGTTAACTTATCCATATCTATTCTCCTATTAAATAATCAATTCAAAATTAACTCATAACTTATCAAAATATCCAATACCTTTAATTATTATATTTACCATATTTCTAAGTCAAACACTGAATAAATTAATCTCCATGAAATAAGGATAAAAGCACTTAAAGAAAAACCTAAAGCCACCTACTATTTTCTCAAAAGTATAGCCCTGTTTGCCCTATTCTGCTTTTTTCACCCGAACATTCATGCCAAAAGATACCTTTTTAAATATCTTTGGGTTGCCAATAACCTTACCCACAATATTGACTGCACTGGCAGGACGTATCTCATCACCTTCGCTGATAGGCGTGGGGCCAAAAAAAATGCATAATGCCTTACCTGTCGGCCAATAACCTAAATCTCCCATATCAACAATCTCTTTAGCAGTTTCATCCAGAGAAAGAGACATGGAAATGCTAAAATAAACCTCATCTCCCCAGATGTTACATGTAGATTCTATTGGAAGAGAGTCCCAAATTTTCTTAGCTGCTTCACTTTCAGCTAAAGTTGCCTCACTTTTTATTTCTCCAGCCTCGATTATAATCCTGCGCTTCATAAACTAGCCTTTTTTAATTCAAATTAAAACGGTACACATTCTTCATAAACTAAATATGTCATCATGCACAACTCAAATCAATAATAATGAGGACTTATTTCAAGAAACTGGATAAGAGTTACTACTGAGAGCATCAAATAGTTTGCAAAGTCGGGAAGGGGCATGAGGTCTTTTCTGCCGTGACTGGTGGAAGGCCACTGTCCTTTTCACGACTTATCAGTGGGGGAAGCCGCAGCTCCCGCTTGCGGGGGAATGCGGAGGGGGCAAGACTCCCCTGCAGATAAGTCGTAGAAAAGACCAGGCCGAGAGCCTCGGAACAGAAGAAAAGACCTCATGACCATCATAGACCCTTCTCGGTTATGTCCAATGCAAACAATAAAATGCTCTGCTTAGTATCTACGCAATTTTTTCAAGCTCAGCAACCCTCCGACCAAGTTTGATCCCATCCTTCCCGGTTGATTCATCACTTTTTCATTGGAAGAAATTATAAAGTAAAGTGTTTATCCCA
>JAUWYH010000062.1 GCA_030615975.1 Candidatus Aminicenantota bacterium | reverse complement strand
CAGACCTTCTCTGGTGCAGAAGTCTATCCAGATTTCAGCAGGAATATGGCCAGAGTAGCCCAATATTTCTTAGAGAAAGATGAACTCGAAAAATCCTTTAAAATCCTCAATTTAAACGTCGGTCTCTATCCCCATTCTCCTGCTCCTTTAAGTAGCCTTGCTGGAGCCTATCTCTGGACAGGAAACGCAAAATCAGCTCGAAGCCTCTTCAGAAAAGCTTACGCTATGAATCCAGAGCATTCCAGTGTTAGCCTAAATGAGTTCTACAATCTTGCAAAAAGGCTCTCAACTGCAAAAAAGATGAAGGGACTTTTCGCTCTTGCAGAAATAACGACAGAACTTTTTCCCAAGAATGCAAGGCTTCATAAAATTATGGCCGACATGTACCTTCAATCTGGGCAAAAAGAAAAAGCTATTGACTACTATAAAAAAGCATTAACAATCAACCCCAAATATAAAGAAGCCAGAGAAAAACTCGAAAAACTTAAAAAAGAAAAGCAAAAATAACAGCCCTATCTTAAAAGAAAGGCAAGAAAATGAAAAAAGGGATAGGAGATCTTTTCCAAAAAGAAACAAAATATTTTAGAGGAAAACTGCCTGGAGGCTCTCTTTTCTGGCAAACCAAACCAGAAGTCTATAAACGCTATGCTTCTGCTCCTAGAATAAAATTAGATACTCCCGATAAAGAAGGAGGCATGCCTCTCTGGAAGGTTATTACTCGACGCCGAAGCATCAGGGATTTCAAAGAAAAACCATTGAAGAAAACCCATCTCTCCCAGCTTCTCTGGGCCTCCCAAGGCATCACTAAAGAACACATGGGCTATGAACTGAGATCCGCACCTTCAGCGGGAGCTCTCTATCCTGTAGAAACCTATCTTATTATCCATAAAGTCGAGGAAATTCAACCTGGAATTTATCATTACGCTGTCAAGAATCATGAGCTTGAGCAACTCAGACAAGGGGATTTCCGAGAACCTATCTCAAGCGCTGCTCTTGACCAGGAAATGGCTTTTGAAGCAAATGTGGTTTTTGCCTGGACAGCTATATTTGAGAGATCAAAATGGAAATACAACCAGAGAGCGTACAGGTACATCTATATGGACGCAGGCCATATAGCTCATAATCTTGCTCTGGCAGCAGTATCTTTAGGTTTAGGTGCCTGTCAAATTGCGGCGCTTTATGATGATGAAGTTAATTCGCTTCTGGATATAGATGGAGAGAAAGAAAGTATTCTCTACCTGAGTGCTGTCGGTCATCCAAGATAATTGTTTCGAAAATGCGATTTTTTTAGAAATCAACATAAATAAAAAAGACCAACAAGACAAGAAATCCTAGATTTTGAAGAAAAAATAACCGCTGAGGTATTTGAATCCTTAAAAAATTCTTTTCCTAATATAAAAATTCCAGATTAAGCCCAAAGATTATTTTTCTGGTGTTGGCTCAGAAACAAGGCCTACTTTTTTACGAATCTCACGATCGAGCTCTGCAGCCAGTTCTGTGTTTTCCTTAAGGAGTTTTTTGACGTTTTCTCTCCCCTGTCCCAATCTCTCTCCTTTATAGGAGTACCAGGTTCCAGTCCTCTCAATAAGGCCAACGTCCACACCACAATCAACCAAATCTCCCTCCTTAGAGATCCCTTCGCCATAAATAATATCAAACTGTGCTTCTCTGAAAGGAGGAGCCATCTTATTCTTTACAATTTTCACTTTCACTTTGTTTCCGATGACCTTATCCCCTTCTTTTAAGGTCGCCAATCTTCTGATGTCAATTCTTAAGGAAGCGTAAAATTTTAAAGCCCTGCCTCCTGTAGTCGTTTCTGGGCTTCCAAGGAAGAATCCAATTTTCTCTCTAATCTGGTTCACAAAGATAAAACAGGTTTTCGAGCGACTGACGATAGCCGTCAATTTTCTTAAGGCCTGAGACATGAGACGGGCTTGAAGCCCCATATGAGCGTCGCCCATTTCTCCTTCAAGCTCTGCTTTGGGCACCAGAGCGGCTACAGAATCGATAACAATAACATCGACAGCACTGCTGCGGACAAGAACCTCGGCAATCTCTAAAGCCTGCTCTCCATAATCAGGCTGGGAGATGAGGAGATTATCCACATCCACGCCAATATTAACTGCATAATTCGGACTTAAGGCGTGTTCAGCATCTATAAAAGCAGCCTGGCCTCCTATTTTCTGGGCTTCAGCAATAACATGAATAGCAAGGGTTGTTTTCCCAGTAGCTTCAGGCCCAAATATCTCCACCACTCGACCTCGCGGGAATCCGCCTACTCCTAAGCTTAGATCAAAAGCAATAGATCCTGTGGGAATCGTCGGCACTTTGACAGCCGCTTCTTTCTGACCAAGCTTCATAACAGTGCCTTTTCCAAATTGCTTCTCTATTTGAGAAAGGGCAGCCTCGATCGCCCTCTCCCTGGAGGCTTGCTTTTGGGCACGCTCTTCGTTCATTTTTCCCTCCTCAACCTGGTGGGTTATTTATATTTATTCTTACAAATTGTAGTCATAAAAACCTTTGCCTGTCTTTCGGCCCAAATAGCCTGCATCCACCATCTTTTTAAGAAGAGGACAAGGCCTGTATTTTGGATCATTAAACCCTTCATAAAGGACTTCCATGATATGAAGACAGACATCAAGGCCTATAAGGTCTGCTAAAGCAAAAGGCCCCATCGGATGATTCATCCCTAATTTCATCACTGTATCTATAGCCTCCGCCGTCCCCACACCTTCCATCAAAGCATATACAGCTTCGTTGATCATTGGAAGAAGAATTCTATTGGAGATAAATCCTGGAAAATCATTCGCCTCGACAGGAACTTTCCCCAAGGCCTCTGCTAAACCTTTAACCTGCTGAAAAGTCTCGTCAGAAGTCGCGATTCCTTTAATCAGCTCAACCAATGTCATCAAAGGAACAGGATTCATGAAATGCATACCCATAAAACGGGAAGGACGAGAGGTGGTAGCAGCCAGTCGGGTTATAGAGATGGATGAAGTGTTGGAGGTAAGAATAACTGAAGGATCCAGAAGTTTATCCAGATCTTGAAGAACTTTCTTTTTAACATCGAAATCTTCAAAAATAGCCTCCACTGCAAAATCGACCTCTTTTAGATCTTCAAGGGCTGTGGTTGTCTTGATTCGAGCCAATATTGCCTCTTTCTCCTCCTTGATCTTACCTTTCTCTATGAGTTTAGTAAGGCTTTTTTCTATTATTTTTAAAGACCTTTGGATATAATCTTCCCCAACATCGTTAAGAATAACTTCAAAACCAGAGGTAGCTGCAACTTGTGTAATGCCTGTTCCCATTGTTCCAGCGCCAATTATGCCTATTTTCTTTATGTCCATCCTTCCTCCTCTCTCAAACCATTTCCACAGCCATAGCTACAGCATCTCCTCCGCCCAGGCAAAGAGCGGCGACTCCTTTTTTAAACCCCCGATGCTTTAGAGCATAAATCAATGTCGTCAATATCCTGGCTCCAGTTGCTCCTATAGGATGCCCTAAAGCAACAGCTCCTCCGTGAACATTAACCTTTTCTCTATCAAGTCCCAGTTCTTTTATGAGCACTACCAACTGAGAAGAAAAGGCTTCGTTTATCTCGAAAAGATCAACATCTTCAACCTTCCAGCCTACATTTGCCAGCAGTTTATCAATCGCTCCTTTTGGAGCGTACATCACCATCGAGGGCTCAACTCCGTTGGTTGTGTGTCCTAAAATTTGAGCCATAGGTTTAAAGCCTTTCTCTTTGACCGCATCTTTTGAAGCCACAACCACTGCCGATGCACCATCATTTAAACTAGACGCATTTCCAGCCGTCACTGTCCCATCCTTTTTAAAAGCAGGCCTCAATCTGGCCAATTTCTCCAGAGTTGTATCCTTGCGCGGCCCCTCATCCACAGCAAAAATTACCGGCTCACCCTTTCTCTGAGGAATTTCAACTGGAACAATCTCATCCTTGAAATAACCCTTCTCGATGGCATGGAGGGCTTTCTGATGGCTGTTAAATGCATATTCATCCTGTTCCTGGCGAGTGGCACCAAATTTTTCTGCAATTACTTCCCCTGTCATGCCCATGTGTTGGTCATCAAAAGCACACCAAAGGCCATCAAGAATCATGGAGTCTTTCATTTTCATATCGCCAAATTTAACGCCTTCTCTTACACCCCAGAGGAGATGAGGTGCCTTACTCATACTCTCCATTCCGCCCGCAATTATGATTTCCTTCTCTTCGAGCCAAATGGCTTGAGCAGCCAGGGCCACTGCCTTTAAAGCTGAGCCGCATACTTTATTTATAGCAAAGCAACTCACAGTATACGGCACTCCCCCCTTAACAGCAGCCTGCTTGGCAGGAGCCTGCCCCAAACCACCTGAAACAACGTTTCCCATAATGACCTCATCAACAACTTCTCCCGAAATCCCAGCCTTTTTCATAGCTTCCTTAATGGCAAATCCACCTAATTCTGGAGCAGTAAAATGGCGGAGAGCCCCCAAAAAATTGCCGACGGCTGTGCGGGTGGCACTGACAATAAAAACATCCCTCAATTCACACATTTATTAGACCTCTCGCAAAAAAAATTGGAGTAAAATCAACTTCTTTTTATCATAATTAGAAGAGAGTGTAAACCAAAATTCAGTGTGTAAAATTGGGGACGGGTCTATTTTTTAATTTTAAAACAGAGAAAAATAGGCCTGTCCCTCCCTTGCTTTAAGATAGACCTATTATCTCTCCTTCGTCTGTGATATCTATTCTTTCGGTGGCAGGAGATTTGGGTAAACCAGGCATTGTCATGATATCCCCGCAGTAGACCACCACAAATCCTGCTCCTGAGCTAAGGGAAGCGTCCGTTACAATAAGGGTAAAATCTTTTGGCCTTCCCAGAGCTTCTTCATCATCTGAAAGGGAATATTGTGTCTTGGCAATACAAACAGGAAGATGACCAAAGCCCTCTCTCTCAATTCTGAGTATTCTTCTTTTGATCTTGCCTTCCATCGCTATAGATGCAGCACCGTATATCTTCTTTGCTACAATCTCAATCTTATCCAAAAGAGGCATTTCTAAAGGATAAATGAACTGGAAATTGCTTTCATCTTCTTCGCTGGCTCGTAAAACTTCCTCTGCCAATTCCAGCCCTCCTTTTCCTCCCTTGCTGTAAACTTCGCTCAGAGCTACCCGGGCTTTTTCTTTGTGGCACAAATTCATAGCTTTTTTAATTTCTTCCTCTGTATCATTAGGGAATCTGTTTATAGCAATGACAGAAGGAACTCCAAAAATGCGAAGATTCTCGATGTGTTTTTGAAGATTTTCAAACCCACGCTCGACAGCACCTACATTTTCTTCACTCATTTCATCCAGCCTTACTCCTCCATGAAGTTTAAGAGCACGAAGGGTAGCTACCAGAACACAGGCATCGGGTGGCGGAACATCTCCTGTCCTCAAAACGATATCAAAAAATTTCTCGGCTCCAAGGTCAGAACCAAAACCAGTCTCTGTGACAACAACATCTGCTAGAGAAAGAGCCAATCGTGTAGCAATAATTGAGCTTGTTCCATGAGCAATATTAGCAAACGGTCCGCCATGGATAAAAACAGGATTGCCCTCCAATGTCTGAACAAGGTTGGGCTGGAGAGCCTCTTTAAGAAGTGCGGCCATTGACCCCGCAGCCTTTAGCTCCCTAGCAAAAACAGGCTTTTTTTGCGGAGAATATCCGATAAATATATTCCCAATCCTATGTTTCAGATCCTTCAACCCTTGAGCAAGACACAAAATAGCCATGACTTCTGAGGCTGCCGTTATATCAAACCCTGTCTCACGGGCTATTCCTCTAAGCGGACCTCCGATACCTACCACGATTTCCCGTAGGACTCGATCATCCATATCCATAACCCTTTTCCAGGAAATTCTTCGACAATCAAGCAAACCACATACACCATCAAAATGAAGACGGTTATCGACTATAGCTGCCAAAAGATTATGAGCGGCGGTAATGGCATGAATATCTCCAGTAAAATGAAGGTTTATTTCGTCTCGAGGCATAACCTGGGCATATCCTCCTCCTGTTGCTCCTCCTTTCATCCCAAATACAGGTCCTAATGATGGCTCTCTCAAGGCTGCTGCCGCTCTCTTTCCCAGCAGGCTAAAAGCATCAGTGAGGCCGATAGAGGTTGTTGTTTTACCTTCTCCGGCTGGAGTAGGGGTCATGGCCGTAACCATAATCAGCTTTCCTTTTTTCCTCTCTTTTCTATTAACTCCCTCGCAGGATACCTTTGCCTTATACTTCCCATATTTCTCCAAATTTTTTGCCTCAATCCCCAATCTCGCAGCAATATCTTCTATTGGACTAATTTCTGCTTTTTTGGCAATTTCCATGTCATTTAGCATTCTAACCTCCTGACAAAAGTTTACTCTTAGAAAAATGATTTTACAAACTTTTTTGTGCTCTATGACATTTTCTGATTCATGCTTTTAAATATCATATTATAATCCTCAATCAGTCCTTTATCCGCGAAGCTGAAATAGCAGTTGTTTCCGATGATGATATGATCTAAAACCCTTATCTGCATCAGATTTGCCGCAAAAACAAGCTCTTTTGTTATCTCTTTGTCACTTAAAGATGGTTCCGGGTCGCCTGAAGGATGGTTGTGGACAAAAATCAAGGATGAGGCATCATGTCTCAAAGCCGATTTTATTATTTCTCGAGGATAAACAGCACTTGAGTCAACAGTTCCTTCAAAAAAAGTTTGTTCTTCGATTATCTGATTTTTTGCGTCTAAAAAGATAACCTTAAATTTCTCTTTTTTCAAATCTCTGAGAACATGATAGAGGTAATCGAAAACTTCCTTCGCAGAATGACAAAAAGGCTTGCTCATCATTCGCTCCTTGAGGAAACAGCGTGAAACTTCTTGGACAAGCTTAATGCCAAAAATATTATGATGCCTTATTCCTTTTATTTCCTGAAGCCCCCCTTCTTCAGCTTCCAGGACTCCTCTCAAAGTCTTGAATCTTTTCATGGCTTCTTTTGCCTGAGATTTACAGTCTCTCCGTGGCGTCCCAAGTGTCAAGAGAAGCTCAATGATTTCATAGTCTAAAAACCCCTTGAGTCCCCCTTTTAAAAATTTCTCCCTTAGTCTCCATCTATGGCCGTAAGCCCTGTCTTGGATTCTTTTGTCTTTTATCGAAAAATGGCTCTTCATTATTAATAAATAAGACGTAGGAAAGATATAAAATTTCACAAATTCTCATTTTTTCTCGCTTGAGAAAAATTTAAGAAGGAAAAGTCTGTCGACTTCCTTTATTTTCTGCCTAAGAATATAGATAAGAACAAAAATCGAAAGCCACATCCAACCCAAAAAAACATAAATGCCTGTTTTCTCTTTGATATTTTTAGGAGAAGGGATGATCTTTTCTGTTTTCTTTTCAACCTGAGTTTCCTGTTTTTGCTTTTCTGGAACGACCTCCTGAGTAATGCCATAATCCACCCAATAAAAAGTAAAAACAATAGCCAATAAAATCAAAGTAAAAAGTTTTCTCCTCATCATCACATCAGGCTCCAGACAGTCATGACTATAGCAAAAAATATAAAAGCATAAGCTATAAAGGTGATAATTTTCCCCTTCTTCTCCGCAGGCTTGTTGTCAATCAGAGGAAGAAAAAAGAAGAAAATTCCAAAGAACAACATCAAAAGGATGGCAAGCGTATCTCCGTTTATAAAAAGAACTTTGCTCGGAAAAACCTTTAAAACTTGAAACAAGAAGAGAAAATACCACTCCGGCTTAATCCCCTCAGGAGCAGGGGCCATCAAATCAGCCGCTTTATCCAAAGAAGGAGGAAAAAAGATGGACAAAGTAAAGAGAATACCTAAGAGGAGTAACCAGACAACCATTTCCCGGTAGACAAAATTAGGCCAGAAGGGGAGCTCCTTCACCCTC
>JAUWYH010000058.1 GCA_030615975.1 Candidatus Aminicenantota bacterium | reverse complement strand
AAATTATAGACCTCCTTTTTTTTTCGCTGTTATAATATGTAAAATTTCTTAGGACATGGAATAAGATGGAAGCTCAAATAATTAAAGTAATAACGGCATTGAGAGATTTTATCTGGGGAGTGCCCCTTATTATCCTTCTGGTGGGAACGGGAATGTATCTCACTCTGATATTAAAGGGTCTCCAGCTAAGAGGCCTTCTTTATTCTCTTTTTCTTGCCTTCATAAAAAGGAAGGAAGATGACCAAGAAAAAGGCGATATCTCTCATTTTCAAGCGCTGATGACCGCCCTCGCCGCAACTGTGGGAACGGGAAATATCGCCGGAGTCGCCACAGCCATCGCCGCTGGTGGTCCCGGGGCTCTTTTCTGGATGTGGATTACAGGTGTTTTTGGCATGGCAACGAAATATGCTGAAGCCGTCCTGGCCATAAAATACAGAGAGGTTGATGATTTCGGAACGATGAGCGGCGGCCCTATGTACTATATCTCGAAAGGGCTAGGATGGAAATGGCTAGGTGTTCTGTTTGCCATCTTTGCTTCTATTGCGGCTTTTGGCATAGGAAATATGGTTCAATCCAATTCTGTTGCCGAAGCTGTAAAAACATCTATTGGGATTCCCAATTGGGTCACAGGAATTATCCTGGCTACACTCACAGCCATGGTCATTCTCGGAGGTATCAAAAGCATTGCCAGAGTCACCCAGTATCTTGTCCCCTTCATGATTGTCATCTATTTTGCTGGGGCTTCCCTTATTCTCCTTCTGAATATTTCAGCTATTCCTGAAATCTTTGTCCTCATCATAAAATCGGCATTTACGCCAACAGCCGCCGCTGGTGGATTTCTTGGAGCAACGGTGATGCAAACAATAAGAATAGGAGTGGCCAGAGGAGTCTTTTCCAATGAGTCAGGCTTGGGTTCAGCTCCGATTGCAGCCGCCGCCGCAAAAACACCTAATCCGGTCAAACAAGCACTGGTCTCTATGACCCAAACTTTTATCGACACACTTGTTGTCTGCACCATGACAGGTCTGGTTATCCTTCTCAGCGGTCTCTGGAATTCTAGCCGTACAGGAGCCGAACTCACCGCTTTAGCCTTCGACCGAGCCCTGCCAGGGGGACTGGGTGAATTTATTGTTACCGTGAGCCTCATATTTTTTGCCTATTCGACTATCCTCGGCTGGTGCTATTATGGAGAAAAATCTATAGAGTATCTGTTTTCAGAGGCAGCCGTAAAGCCCTATCGCATATTTTTTGTGATTTTCGTAGCTGTGGGAACTTTCTTAAAATTAGAAACCGTCTGGACAGTCGCAGATCTCATGAACGGATTCATGGCTTTTCCCAACCTTGTTGGCCTTATCGGGCTGAGCGCCATTATCGTTTCGGAAACCAATAAATATTTCTATAAAAAACATTAATTTACAGCTTTCATCTATTATGCTATCGTGAAGAACGAAAAATTTAGAGGAAAAACATGAAATTGGAAGCTCTCAGAATCGCCAACCGGTCCGCCCGCAAATTCATCGACATGGGTGCGCTCACCCGATTGTGGAACCTTGTGAAAAATTTCCATCCCGTCGACATCGTTTCTCTCATGGATCATCTCGTCTTCAGAGAAAAACTGATTCTCTTCAATACTCTCTATGAAAAAGAAAAAGAAAAGGCGGCAGAAGTCTTGAGCGAGTTGGAACCCGAAGATTCTGCTCAAATTCTAAAAGAGCTTCCTGTAGAGCAAATTTCAGGCCTCTTCCATTTGGTCCCCTCTGACGATGTTGCTCCTATCCTGGATCTCCTCCCAGAAGAGATGAAAGAATCTGTATTGGCTTCCATGGAAGAAAAACCTTCAGAAGATGTCAAAGAACTTCTTCATTATGAGGAAGAAACAGCCGGCAGAATTATGTCACCAGACTTCTATGCATTGAATCATAACACTAATATCTCAGATGCTATTACGGCCATGCAACTTGAAGGCGATGTGGAATCGGCATTTTATCTTTATGTTGTAGATAATGAGGACCACTTGGTAGGAGTGGTTTCCTTGAGGCAGCTTTTGTTCGCAAGACCCAATACACCTCTTAAAGAAATAATGACAAGAGATGTGATAAGCGTTCGTACTGAAACCGACCAAGAAGAAGTGGCAAGAAATGTTGCTGATTATAATATTGTGGCTATCCCTGTTGTCGACTCTGAAAACATACTGGTTGGGGTAGTAACCGTCGATGATGTCATAGATATCATCGACAAGGAAGCAACAGAAGATATCTATAAAATGCTTTCTTTGGATTCAACTTACAGGATTCAAGACAGTCCTATCACTTCTATAAAAAAAAGGCTGCCTTTTCTTATGATAAGTATCCTCACTGCTTCCCTTGCTCCATTTGTTGTCAATTATTTCAAAGGAACCATTCAACAGTTCATCACCCTTGCCGTCTTCATGCCTTTGGTTGCAGCCCTAGGAGGAATTGCAGGAAACCAGACTATTGCGATCATGGTGAGGGAAATTGCTGTAGGTCAAGCCAATTGGATCTCAGTCAGAAAAGCTCTATTAAAGGAAATTCTTGTTGGCATCGGAAATGGTATTATACTCGGCTCGGTTCTTGCGGCTATCTCATATTTTATCATCGGAAATCCTATTCTGGGGCTTGTCCTGGGCCTTGCTATCATTATAAATCTCTTTATTGCCGCTTTGCTCGGGACTTTAATCCCCTTATTCCTTAAACTCATACACATAGACCCTGCCTTGGGTTCTGTCAACTTTCTCACCATGTGTACGGATACAATCGGCTTACTCGCTTTTCTCGGTCTTGGAACTCTATTCCTCAAATATCTTATATAATCCTCCCATGCCCCTCGAACAATCTGAGGCTATCATCCTTCGAAGTTTCAATGTGGGAGAACAGGATAAAATTGTTGTTTTTTTCTCCCGCGATAAGGGAATTATGAGAGGTGTTGCAAAAGGGGCTCGAAAATTCGGCAATCGTTTTGGCAGCAGTCTGGAGCCCATGTCTTTTGTTAAAATTTTTTATTATGAAAAAGAGAGAAAAGATCTGGTAACGGTGAGTAACTGCGACATAATCGAATCTTTCTTCGATATCCAAAAAGACCTCAAAGCAAATTTCACCCTGAGCTTTTTCGCCGAGCTCGTCGAAGAATTCTTTCCCTCAAGAGCAAAAGAAGATATTCTCTTCCGTCTGCTGGTTTCTATTCTCCAGGCGATTAAAGCCGGAGGAGATTTGAATTTTTTAACTGCATATTTCGAAGCTTGGTTTGTAAAAATTAATGGTTTTCTTCCAAATCTAAAAAAATGCAAAAAATGCCACAAAGACATCATAGATATTGGGTGGCTCTCTCCGAAAAAAGATGGAATATACTGCGGGCACTGCGCCACACACCGAAAAGAAAAAATCATGCCATTACAAGGCTCCTTTCTCCAGTGGATTAAAAAGAATCCTCCTTCAGAAAAAGGAAGTCTTCCTTTTTCTGCCACTGAAATAGAGGCGATCAGAAAAATACTGGAAGAAATAATCATTTTTCACCTCGAAAAAGAACCTAAAACCTTACAATATCTTAAGTCAGCAGTTTGAAGGACCCATTCTCCTTTCATTTTTCCATATTGATTTTTTGGATAAAAAGAATAAACTATTAATCTTCGAATTACCTATAAAATGAAAGGAGAAAAAATGAACCGATGTAAGATATGTAGCAAAGATATTGATCCAAAAGGTCCTCATTTTATTCTTACTTTTAATAAAGAAGCCATTGAAGACGGCAACAAAAAAATCCTTAAATCTGAAGAAGGAGCCAAAATATGTGAAGAATGCGGCGAGGAAGGCCTTCCCTATGTGCTCTGGAATTTGAAACTTATTCATGATGCTGACACCGAACTCAACGAAAAAATGTTATCCATAATAAAATCAATCAATATAATAGAGCTAATGAAAGAATACGGAATTTCTGTAGAAAAAATAGGAACAGATAATCAATATCTGGCAAAATGCCCTTTTCACAACCAAGAATCATCTTTTTTGATTGATGCTGACAAAAAAGAATACTTCTGTTTCTGCGAGGGATTAAAAGGAGATGTTTTCAGTTTTGTCATTAATTATGACAGAGATATCAACTATAAACACACGACTTTAAAACAAGCTGTTGACTATCTTATGGAAAAATTAGGGGGCAGCCCTTGACACTGGACATTTGATCCTGGATATCTCATCTTTTTACTCTATTTAAATTGTTAATGAAATACAAATAATAGAAATCATCAGTAAATAAATAAATATAATCTACTGGAAAAGAGTCCTGACAGCCGAGTTTCAATAAAAACAAGCTGGGATCCTTTTTTAAGGAAAAAATTGAGGAAATTATCAACAAAGTGTCCAAAGTCAAAGGATGATCCCTTTTTGTTTTTTTTGTTCAAGGAATTTTTCAAATAGGAGTCAAAATGAGAACTTTAAAAAATCCGAATAATAAATTTGTATTTGTCCTTTATCTTTTTATTTTTCTTCTTGGAGTTTCTGTTCATGCTCAGATGATGAATCCAGATATAGATAAACCTGGAGAGCCTTTCTCCTATTTTGCTTTTCCTGTGGATGTGATAGGGCTGATGGATTGCCGGGAAGGCACAGAAATAACCCCTGAAGGTTACCTATACACGGGATATGGAGAGCTCTTATTCTTTTATGGAAGTCCTCCTCAACCTGTAAACCAGAGGGTTAAAACCCTGTATAAAGGGTATCTTCCTATTATCCAGTACAGCTTTATCAAAGAAGATGTTCGATACTCTTTAACCCTTTTTGCCTATACCTTGGATGGAACTCCTGAAAGTGATCTTATCAATTTTATAAGAATCCAATTCGAAAATCTTAGCCAAAATCCACGAACCACCTACTGGTGGATCGGCACAAGATACGCTCCTGAAAGCAGCGATGCCCGTAATAGACCTGATCATCGTTTCAGAAGGCCAGCTGTGGCTTCCCGCCCAGGGCATTATGAGCAGGAAGGCGAAGATTTTTCTTCAGATTGGGAATACAGCTTTGATGAAGGGAAAATGGTTCGAGAGGGAAAAGTATTTTACCTTTTCCCTCAAGACACACTTCACACCAAATGGATCACCCTTAAATCACCCTACAGCGAAAAAAGGAAAAAGCCAAAAATCCTCCTTACGACCCCTGTTGGATTGGTGAAATTTGAAATCGTTTTAAAGCCAGAAGAGCAAAAAACGTTTGATTTTAAAATGCCTTACAGGCCAGTTTCTCTTTCAGACGAGACTTTGGATACAATAATAAAAGCTGATTTTGATGAATATTTCCAGAAAACAATTGATTTTTGGGAAAACATCCTTTCTCAAGGCATGAAAATCTCTCTCTCTGAAGAAAAAGTCCTCAACACTTTTAACGCCAACTTAGTCTATGATCTCATTGCCAGGGATAAAATTGGAGATGAGTATGTCCAGAAAGTTAACGAATTCCACTACGATGCTTTCTGGCTTAGGGACAGCTCCTATATTGTCAGAGCCTATGATGTTACTGGATACCATAAGATTGCTGAACAGTGTTTGGACTTTTTTCTAAAATGGCAGAGGGAAGACGGAAATTTTCTTTCTCAGCAAGGCCAGTATGATGGCTGGGGACAGAGTCTATGGGCTATCGGTCAACACTATCTCATCACTCCAAACCTTGATTTTGCCCGAAAATTTTTTCCCGCTGTTGAGAAGGCAATGGATTGGCTTTCGGAGGAAAGAGATAAAGACCCCCTCCACATCATGCCAATCACCACTCCAGGAGATAACGAACTCATCACCGGGCACGTGACCGGGCACAATTTCTGGGCCCTTGGAGGCATAAGAGGCGCTATTGCCCTTGCGGAAGGATTGGAAAAAACAGAAATGGTAAAAAAGTACACTCAGGAATACGATGATTATTTAAAGCATTTTAAAGAAGCTTTGAACACTATTACTAAGAAATCAAGTGGTTATATCCCTCCTGGACTGGATGAATTAGGAGGACAGGATTGGGGAAATCTACTAGCTGTTTATCCTGCACAAATTCTTCAACCTTTTGATCCTCTGGTGACAAAAACTCTTGAGGTCACACAAAAAAAGTACAAAGAAGGAATCATGACTTATGGAGACGGAAAGTGGCTTCACCTCTATTTGACCATGAAAAACACCGAAACCCGAGTTATCCGTGGCGAACAGAAAAGGACTTTAAGGGAATTTTATTCTATTCTTCTCCACACCAGTTCCACCCATGCTGGTTTTGAATACAGCATTCTCCCCTGGGGGGATAGAGATTTTGGTTACAATCTTTCCCCACACGGTTGGTTTGCAGCAAAGTTCCGGACTCTTCTCCGGAATATGCTGGTTCGAGAAGAAGGAAACGATCTCCATCTATTTTCTGTTCTCTCTCCTACCTGGATAAGAGAAGGCCAAAGTCTTCGGGTGACGGATGCTCCAACAAATTTCGGAGAAATAGATTTTTCGCTTGAAATTGAAAAAGATGGAGCTCGTCTGAGCCTTCAGCCAAAGTTCCGTGAGAATCCAGATCAAATCATCTTTCACATTCCCTGGTTTGTCGATTTGATAGAAGCTTCAGAAGATGGTGAAAAGATCAAACCAAAAAACGGAATCCTTCGCCTGAATCCTCAGACAAAAGAGGTCACTTTCAAGTGGGAAATAAGGCCTATTGGCGCCATTAGCTATGACTACTTTGTCCAGGAATATAAGGAAAAATACAGAGCTAAATATAAGGAGTTTTTAGAAAGAGGAGAAAAGTCAATCTTTTGAGGTGCAAACATGAAGGCGCTGAATTGGACGCCAGAGGAGAAGCTGGTCATTGTTCCTGAAGGGTGTAAGGAATGAAAAAGAAGATAAGAAACAAAAAAAAATTCATAATCATTTCAATTTCATTATTCATATTATTTGTATTAATTATTTCTACTATATACATATACAAAAAAATAATAGTAGTAGACCAAGATGAAACAACATTATCAAAATTGTCTACTCTTCCGTACTTACAAGGCTATTATAAACCACCTAAAGAAGACAGTATTACAAAATCAAATGCCAAATTATCATATGAAGGTTTTAATCTCTATAACTCAACCCATAGACCATGTGCTTTTTTAATTGATATGGATGGAAAAGAATTACATAGATGGCAATTTAATTTTAAAGATGCTTTTCCTGATTCTGAAGAAATCCATGTGTGGTATAACCAAAAACATTGGAGAAATTTTTGGAGAAGAGTACATTTATTCAACAACGGAGACCTTTTAGCAATATATGAAGGAAATGGAATAATTAAGATAGATAAACACTCCAACTTAATCTGGGCAACAAAAGGAGGATTTCATCATGATATTGAAGTTGTTGATGATAAAATTTATGCATTAGACAGAAGATTAGTTACACTTCCTCGAATCCACGAACAAGATCCAATTCTGGAAGATCTTATAACTATTCTTACTTCAGATGGTGAGATAATAAAGAGTATATCTATTCTTGAACTCTTTGAAAATTCAGAATACACTCATCTAATGGAAGGGATGCCTCCTGCAGGAGATATATTCCATACAAATACTCTTGAGATTTTAGATGGAAAATTTGCTAATAAATCTCCCATATTCAAGAAAGGAAACGCCCTTATATGTATGCGTATGACAGATACAATTGCCATTGCAGATTTAGAAGTTAAAAAGATTGTCTGGGCCAAAAAGCCAGGCATATGGAAAACACAACATCAAGCGACAATGCTAGACAACGGGAATATGCTTGTTTTTAACAATCTTTATATAGAAAATAGATCAAATAAAACCGAATTTAAAATGTTAACTGAGACTAATGGATATAAACTTGTCAATAATAAAATCTATAAAGATAACAAATCAAGTGTAATAGAATTTAATCCATTAACAATGGAAATAATATGGGAATACAAAGGAGATGAGAAAAACAAATTCTTCTCATTAGCTTCAGGTTCAAACCAAAGACTACCTAATGGAAACACATTGATAACTGAATCAGATCGTGGAAGAGTATTTGAAGTAAATCCTGAAGGTAAAATTGTCTGGCAATATGTAAACATTTATAGAACTGGCAAAAACAAAGAACTTATTGCTGGAATTTTAGATCTAATACGTTTTCAACCCGATTCTGAATTCTTTATTAAGCTCAATAAAAA
>JAUWYH010000112.1 GCA_030615975.1 Candidatus Aminicenantota bacterium | reverse complement strand
AAACTCTTGTAAAATTTTTGCCGCACACAGACATTCTGTCCTCCTTTTGATTTAATCATCTTTGATATTATATTGCATAAATCAGGATTCTCATATAAAAAAATCAACTCATGATATTAATTCCTTTATTTTCTGTGTATTTTATCAGGTCCAATAACTTAAAAGAGCAAAATTTTTCGAAAAAAATGTTTATAAAAATTTATTGCTTCTTCATTTTTGTTTTGTTATAATGCGCCTCTAAAATACCTTTTAACATAAAAAAAATTTTAGGGAGGTATCCAATGGGAAAAGCTCTCGCTATCCTTGGAGGACTAATCGCTATGGCAGGAGGTGTTATTCTAGCATTTTTTGTCTGGTGGCGCGAATTCTATGAACTCATTTTTGGTTGTATCCCCCCCATCCTCTTTTTCGGCGGTCTCATAGCTCTTATCGCTGGAATCAGCAGCATCAAAGACGCTAAGAGAACTAAAAAGTTGGAAGAAGAAACCAAAGAAGAACCTGAAAAACCGAAGGAAGAAGAAAAGAAAGAAGAAGAAAAAGAAACAGAATAGAAACTTTTTTACTTATTTAAAAGCTAAAAATATTCACTTACATTTTTAATTTATTTACTTTTCCATATGAATTTTTTCTCCATTTAATTTCTCTGTTCAAACAGTAATTTTTCTGTAGATAATTTCCACAAATGGAGACTATTCCTTTTTTCCAGAAAAAGATGTCTATCCCCTTTTCCCCAGTAACAGGTTCGTCTAACAATTTCGCTCCTTGCCTCTAACAAGATACATATGATAATATTTTTTAAGTGGCTTTTATTATCTGTCTTCTAACAATTCTCTCACCTTTGCTCTCAGAGACTACTCAAGATATAGAAAAGTCTTTCCTTCAAAACAACCCAAAAATGCTTTATAAACTTTTCTCTTCTAAAAGTTTTATAAACATCTCTCTTCCGGAACCCATTTCTTTTTCCGACCAGCTCTCCAACCAACAGACTTATTTCCTTTTCCGAAAAATATTTTTTTCCTATTTGACGTTTGAATTTTATTCCGAGAGCGAGCCTCCTCTTCTTCCTGAAAAAAATCATTTTATTTTTAAAGCAAGATGGTCATTTAAAAACAAGAAGAATAATAATCAGTATGTTTATCATATCTTCTTTTTCTTAACGAATGAAAAAAACCAAAAAAGTGAGGCCTCATTCCAATCCTTCTCGAAAAAAAACAATAATCTCAGAAACGACTGGAAAATAATAGAAATCAAGGCTGAGAAAATTTGAAAATTCCAATATTTCCAACCAGAAAAAATCCATTTTTATATGGATTTCTTTTGACAATATTCTTATCTGGTCTGATATTGATTATTTTCCTCATTCTGCCTGTTTTTATCTCTTCAAATTATTATCAAAAAAGCTTAGCCCAATTGAGAAATCAAGCCAAAGACATCAAATCCGAATTTGCCGCCCTGATTAGCGAAATAAAACAGAAGCAAAAACTCATCCTCGTCTCTTCTTTCCCAAAGGAAAAAAATGAAATATTCGCCTTGTTCAATAAACTTCATCTCGATAAAGAAAAAGAAGGAATCGGCTACTATGATAAACAAGGAGATTTGATCCTATGGCTGGGCAATGTTATCGATTTAAAAACAATATTCTTTGAGGAGGGAAAAGAGAATCCTTTTGAGATCCAAATATCTTCTCTTCTTATACAAGAAAAGGCCTCCGCCTACCTCGTTTTTTCCCAGAAAGTGAATAAGGATCATTATCTTGTTTTTTACCGTCTCTTAGCCTTTATCCCTCTTTTCAAAACTCCCTATCTAAAACCATATCACTTTCTGAGCCCTAAATTACTAAGCAGTTGCATCATCGAATACAGAGATTTCCGAGAAGATGTTTCAGGCTTTGAAAAACTTTTCACCAGGCATAAAGACGAATATATCGGCCAACCAATTCTTCAGGACGAGGTTCAAACGATTTTCTTTCCCCTAAGAAACGAAAAAAATGAGATCGTCGCTACGGTTAGGCTTAGTTCTCCTGCTCTCTCTACTAAGCTTTCCGCTCAAAAGGAAGATGTCCTTCTTATTTTTTTCTTAGTCTTTGGGATTTCGCTTCTTTTCCTTCTTTTTTATTCTGTCAAAACTCCCTCTTTTCACCGAAAACGAAAACCACTTGCCTTATTGTTCGTCATCCTGATTCTAGTCGGACTCAGGGCACTATTTTTCCCCTTAAGTAATTTGGAAAAAATCCAATCGCTTCCCTTCTTTTCGCCTTCGGCTTCAAGCTTTTTATTTTTCCTGGATCTGACTAAGTCTCCAGCCGATATTTTTCTAACAACGCTTTTACTTTTTCTGCTCATTCTTTGCCTTAGAATTTATTCTCAAAGCCTTATTGGGAATAAAAAAAGAAAGTCATCTACTCTTGTTGCTTTGGTGCCCAATTTGGTTTTGATTTTTCTCTCTATTTGTATTGTTTTTATCTTTCAGCAGATACTATTCCGTCTCGTTTTCCACTCCAATATAAATCTCCTTCGTTTTTCTTTTAATATCTCCTTTATTCTCCTCCATTTAAGCATCTTTCTCCTTTTCCTCAGTTTTTTTCTCGCTATTTTCTTAGGAATGAGAATTATCTCTATCTATTCTTCGGGGATATTCTTTCCTCTTCTTATTTTTTTCCTTGAATTTGGAACTTATGTTTATCTATTCAAGGAAAGAATTCCTCCTCCTCTTTTTGCCTTCCAAGCTGCGATTGTTATTTTAATCCTCCTTGTTGCTTTCTTTCCAAAGATAATCAGGAAAAAAGAAGTGCTTTTTGCCTCCTTTCTTTTGAGTACCTTATTTTTATACACATCTATTCACTTATCAACCTCTGTCCGAAATCGATCCCTCATCCAGCATTCTCTTCAAAACATCATAAAATCTCAGGAACATTGGGGAAACTTTTTAATCATGCAATCTTTAGCTCAAATAGAAAATAGAAAAGATTCGATCATTTCCTTCCTCCTAAGCCCTGAACGCCCTGAATTTGCCCGTTCTATTTGGGAAAGAACTCTGATGGCAAAATTCAACTGGTACTCGAGTTTGGAAATACAGACCTCAGAAAGAACAATACTTTCTCGATTTTCTTTGAATGTGCCCCGCCTTTATCGCCTTGACTATGAACTTCCTCGCAGTCAAGAATGGAGCATTCTCCGTCAAAATATTCCGTTTATGGGGACAGAAAAAGATTTTCGTATGGCCTACAAAGGCTGGGTTGAAGAAGAAAATTATTTAGGGAGAATGATCCTTTACCTTTCTATCGACTATGATATGCTACCTTTTCTTTACTCTGCCAATCCATATTTCGAGCTTATAAGGGTTTCTTCTATTCCTTCTCTCAACCAGTTCAACCTCGGTTTTGCTATTTTTGATCTCGATGGAAAATTGCTTTTTAACCCCAATAAAATATCATCAGGCATACCGCCTGATCTTTTAGAGAAAATCAATTCTTCTCAGGATTCCATCTGGTCTACCTTTAAGGACAAAAAGAAAAAATTTAAATGTTTTTATTTCAGGAATAACAACAGAATATATTCTTTATTCATGCCTGTAAAAAATTTCTTTGATTATTCTGTAGAAATCTTAAAACTTTTTTTTCTCTATCTTGTCTTTTTTCTTCTTTTCTTTATTCTTTTTTCGGCTTTTATTTCAAAAAGAAAATTTCAAAATCCTTTCTGGTCCTTCTCCAATCGTGTTTATATTTCTTTCTTTGCCATCGCTGTGATTCCCCTTCTTCTTTTCACCTTTTTTACCCGAAGTTTCTTCAGCCGAATCTTTACTCAACAGTTTACAGAAAAGGCTGAAATTCACGCTAATTTCGCTCAGCGCGTCATGGAAGACTATTTATTTTTCCAACAGGAAGAACAGCTTTCTCCAAGAATTCCACCAGAAAATGTTGTCCTCTGGATAGGCTCCGCTATTTCTAACGATGTGAATCTGTACCAAGAGGGAAAGCTCATCTCTTCCAGTCGCCGAGAATTCTTTGACTCAGGACTCCTCCCAGAGCTTATCGATGGAGAAATCTATTATAAAATTCAGTATGAAAACAATCCTTTTTATACCCAAACTCAAAATATCGGTGATTACTCCTTCCATACGCTCACTATTCCCTATTTTCTTGGAAATACCCAACTCCACATCTCACTTCCTTTTCCGCTAGAACAACAGGAAATCTCAGAGGCCACTGAAGATCTGATTGAATTTTTATTCTTTATTTCTGTCTTCTTTGTCGCTGTTGTCCTCTTTTTTGCACGAGGGATAGGCGGAATGATTATCACTCCCATAAAAAAACTCCTGGCGGGAACAAAAGAAGTAAGCCTGGGCAATCTCGAAATATCCATCCAGCACAAGTCTAAAGATGAGATGAAAACCCTTATTGATGGATTCAATACCATGGTAGAAAACTTGAAAATGCATCAACAAGAAATGGCTGAGATGAGCAAAAAGGTCGCTTGGGCTGAAATGGCTCGGAAAGTCGCGCATGAAATAAAAAACCCTCTTACACCCATCCAGCTGTCCGCAGAGCACATACTGAAAGTCTATGAGGATAAGCCCGAAGATCTTGATCGCATTCTAAAAGAATCAGCTTCTTACATCATCAAAGAAGTAGAAAATTTAAGGAAAATTGCACAGGAATTTTTAGAAATCTCAAAAGAAACAACTCTTCATAAAGAAATCATCAGCCTAAAAGAGATCATCCAGGAAACAATCGATCCCTATAAAAAAATTCTTTCTGAAAGAATCAAATTCAAAGAAATATATAAAGGAAAAGACCTTAGCCTAAGGGGAGACAAGGCCACCTTAAAGATTGCTTTAAGGAATATTCTCACCAATGCTATAGAAGCAATTAAAAACCATGGAGAAATAAAAATTGAAGCTTCAAAAGATAAGACAGGAATCAAGCTCGAAATTAAAGACACAGGAATCGGGATAAAAAAAGATTTTGTGGATAAAATGTTCGAACCCTATTTCTCAACTAAAGACGTCGGAACAGGATTAGGACTCCCTATCGCCAAAAAGATCATAGAAAGCCATGGAGGCACGATTTGCGCTTCAAGTGCGGAAAATAAAGGAACGAATATTCTGATAAACCTTCCTGAATAAATCGAAACGGAAGCATCTCTTTTTCTGCTTTAAGTCCCCAAAAAATCTCAGCAGACTTTTGACATTCTCATATTGCCCACCAGGAACTCCTGATGGCAGCCGAGAAGAGGGGGGAATATTTCTGAGAGGCTCTGTGGCTGCTTTTTGATGATTCGGGGGCCGAGTCTATCTTAAACTTGATGGTTTGGAGCTTTTGTCGGACGAGATTCGATGCGACTCCAAAAACCAAATTCTTATCTTTCAAAAAGAACAAGTTTCTCATACGAAATGATTATTTCGATCAAATTGAGGCCGGATTCCATCTCTCTGCTGGTGAATTCCGAAGAATTAACAGGAG
>JAUWYH010000044.1 GCA_030615975.1 Candidatus Aminicenantota bacterium | reverse complement strand
AATATCCTGGGCAGCAGAAATTTCTCGAATGTGTAGTGGCCTTTCTTTATAATTGAGAGACAGCTCCAGCATGGCCCGACTTGCGTATTCACCTTTGGTTGATAGCCGCATTTTTTATATATTAATCGACTAAATCAATTGACTAAGTCATTAAATCATATTATAATTTTGTTGTCAAGAGTTTTTTATGTTGAGGAAAGGCTTCTCAAGCATCCTAAATTTGCCATTTATACTTTTTTTATCATTCTTATTTTTTTCCTTTTATCTTTCTTCGACAAGATAGATCAATTGAGTAAAATGGAGAACAAGCAAAGCCTTGTCTTCGAACTTTTAATTATGATACATTAGCGACATGCTTATCCTTGGGAAAAAACAATGAGTATACTAGAAATCACATTAAAACTCCTTTTGGCCGTTGCCTTGGGGGGGCTTATTGGCCTTGAGAGGGAATCAAGCCAAAAACCCGCTGGATTCAGGACGAATATCCTTATCTGTGTCGGTTCTGCGATGATGATGATCCTTTCAGGGCTTATACTCCAGGGAAAAGAGGGAAGTGGAGGTGATCTCACCCGAATTGGAGCAGGAGTGATCACAGGCATCGGATTCATCGGGGCGGGGACAATCATCCAGTCCCGAGGAATTGTTGTCGGCCTTACAACAGCGGCTACCCTCTGGGCAGTGGGAGGATTAGGAATTGCCATCGGAGCTGGACACTATATTCCAGCCATAATATTCACCGCGATCATCATTCTGACTTTAGTCTTATTCAGGCAGATTGAAGGCCAATACCTGAAAAAATCGATTTGCAGCTATCATCTCAAGACAAAATATTCTAAGGATGTTTTGATTAATATAAAAAAATTAGCCCTTCATGAGGGTATAAAATTTCGGGAGCTCACTCTCAAGAAAGAGGAGAATCTTTCTGCTATCGACTTTTCCTTCTCTTCCACAGAAGAGAAAGAACAAAAATTCAACCAAAGTCTTCTCGAAATCGAGGAAATTATAGAAATAAAGATTGATTAAAGAAAAGCTTCTTCTCGCGACCACAAACCAAGGAAAAGCAAAAGAAATCCTAAGTTATCTCTCAGATCTCTGCATTACTATTTTTACTCTTAAAGATATTGATCAAACAGGATTTTTTACAGAAGACAAAAAATCTTTCAGGGAAAATGCCCGTGGTAAAAGCCTTTTTTATAACAAATTCTGGCCTAACCTTACCATAGCTGAAGATTCTGGACTCGAAATAGAACACTTGAATGGAGCGCCAGGAGTCTTATCAGCACGATTTTCAGAGCCTCAAGCCACAGATGAAAAGAACATCCAAAAAGTTTTAGAATTGATGAAAGGTGTACCTTTTGAACAAAGAAAAGCTCGGTTTGTCTCCTGTTTTGTTTTATCTCAGAAAGGAAAAATTCTAAAGGAAATCATTGAGTATGTCGAAGGCTTTATCGCCTTCGATAAAAAAGGGCGTTATGGATTTGGCTATGACCCTATTTTCTTTTATCCTCCCTTAAGAAAAACTTTTGCTGAACTTCTGCCTGAAGAAAAAAATAGGGTAAGTCATCGCGGCCGCTCACTCAAAAAATTGAAGGTATTTCTTGGCGGATATTTAGATTTGACTCCAAAAGCCTAATTAACCTTGAGAGCTTTAATTATTGGCTATATGCCAAAGTTACATGATTAAAAGTCATGGCAAGCCATGTTAGATTTAGATTATCTCACAGGGCGAGCGGCCGAAGTGAGTGTGAAAATCTCGTAAGAAAAGAATTGTCATTGCGGGTTTAGCCTGGAATTCTCATAGGAAAAAATATTGAGATTGCCACGTCACTATGCACCTCGTAATTACAGTCTAAGCATGAGATTGCTTCGCCCTATCAGGGCTCGCAATTACAGAATATACATGCTCAGGCCATCTAAACTTCTACTCTTATCGCTTCTTTATTAAAATAAGGGAAGGGGAATCCCTCCTTCCCTTATTCGGTTTTGGTTTTCTCCCCCACTGTAATCATGTCTTTCATTCCTTTGAATGTCTTCTCACTAATTCCCTTAACCTTCATAATCTCTTCGATCTTCTCAAATTTGCCATTCTCCTTTCTGAAATCGACGATTCTCTGAGCTATTTTTTCTCCAATTCGAGGAAGCTCCTGAAGCTTTTCTACTGAAGCTGTGTTGATATTAATCTTTTTGTCATTGTCTTTAAGAGCAGCCTGAACCTGAAGGGAAAGAAAACAAGAGAACAAAAAGCCTAAAATAACACTAAAAACTAAACCTTTCACTATTAAGTTTTTCATGATGACCTCCTTTCGCTTTCTTATATGCAACATCGAGGCCATAATTAAAATTTTTTATCTCATTCATTATCAATTGGTTACAATCAGCTCGTTCTAAAAGAAGTAAACTCTTGTTGACAAAACCCTCGTTTCATTGACAACAAAAGTTTACTTTTTTGGTTCATCTCCCATTTAGTTGAAAAAATTAATACCTTTTTTACAGAATGTCATTCCTGCGAAAGCAGGAATGACAAAAAGAGGCGGTAATAACAGCTTAATTATATGTCTCTTATATTATTTTTCAACTAATTGGGAGATGAACCACTTTTTTTTATTTAGGAGCGAGGATGGCTTTTGCGATAGACCTCCAGCAACTGCCTCAAATCGATATGAGTGTATTTTTGGGTGGTGGCCAAGCTCTCATGTCCCAGAAGTTCCTGGATGACTCTTAAATCAGCTCCGCGGCTTAAAAGATGGGATGCAAAAGAATGGCGAAGCGAGTGAGGGCTGATTTTCCTTCGAAGCGCCGCCCGACGAATGTACTTATCAACGATCCTTTCTACCGACCGAGAGGTAAGTCTCCCCCCGCGGTAATTCAAAAATAGAGGCTTTTCCTCGATTTTCCCCTTATTGATCAAGCCTCTCAGATGGAAGTAAGAGCGGAGACTCTCCTCCGCTTTTCTCCCGAAAGGTAAAAGCCTCTCCTTTTTGCCTTTACCTCGAACCCTAATCAAACGTTCTGCGAAATTCATATCTTCAACATTTATCCCCACAAGCTCACCGACACGTATCCCTGTGGCATAAAGAAATTCAAGGAGGGCTTTATCTCTTAAATCCAGGACATTTCCCGGTTTTTGAGGCAAATCTAAAAAATGGACCATCTCATCTTCTGATAAAAAAGAGGGAACATGTATTTCTTGTTTTGGTGTGGCCATCACTCTGGCCGGGTTATCCTCCAGCCATCGTTTCTTCAGACAAAACTGGAGAAATGAGCGAATCGATGCTAACTTACGGGCTACAGTTGACTTCTTATTTCCTCTTTCATGGAGTCTCGCCAGAAACCCGCGTAGGATGAGATTGTCGATCTCCCTTAATTTCACTCTCTTTTCTTCCAAATAATCAGCCACCTGTGCTAAATCTCTTCGATAACTTACGATTGTATAAGAGGATGAGTTTTTTTCATACCGGAGGTAGTTGAGGAATTTGTTTAGCTCTTTTCTCATCTTAATTTGGGTCTTAATCAAGAGAATCTGATTTCTTCTCCCAGATTTTCTCCCGCTTCACTGTCTCTTCGAAGCTACATTGATCATTGCTGCAATAAATGGAAGGCTCTCCTTTTATCGGATTTCTGCGGAGGATAAACTCGCGGCCGCACTCCGGACAGGGCTGAGAAATGGGCTCATCCCAGGTAGCAAATTTGCACTTGGGAAAACTGCTGCAACCAAAGAAGATCTTCCCCTTTTTCGTCTTTTTGCGGACGATCGTCCCTCCGCATTCTGAAGGACAAGGAATACCCGTGTCCTTCCTATCTTTTTTTATATAAGTACACCGTGGATAATCGGAACAAGCAATAAAAGTGCCGTATCTTCCAGAGCGCAAAACCAGGTGTGATCCACATCTGGGACACTTCTCTTCCAGAGGTTTTGCTTCTTTTTTGTGGATACTCTCTCTATGCTTACACTCTGGATACCCTGAACAGGCTTTAAAACGCCCGTAACGTCCTTCCTTAATAACGAGTTGGCGGCCGCATTCAGGACAAACATCCTCCACCGGGATCCCTTTCCTTTTGACTCCTTCGCTCTTCATAGCTTGATTTAAGTCTCTCTCCAGGTAAGAATAATAATTTTTCAAATAGTCTAACCAATCCTGCTGGCCTTCACCGATACGGTCAAGTTCTTCCTCAAATTTGGCCGTAAATTCAAATTCCATCAAGTCGGGAAAATTTTTAATCAAAAAATCGGTGACAAATAACCCTAAATCGGTGGGAATAAACTTTCCCTTTTCTTTAACGACGTAAACACGGTTCTGTAAAGTGGCAATAATGGGAACGTAGGTGCTTGGCCGCCCTATCCCTCTTGACTCTAATTCTCTAACCAGACTCCCTTCTGTATAACGGGGAGGAGGCTGAGTGAAATTCTGCTTAGGCTCGAGGTCAAGAAGCTTCAATTCTTCTCCTTCTTCCGCTTTTGGCAAAATCTTCTTTTCTTTTTTCATCTTGGGATAAAGGACTAAGAACCCATCGAATTTCATGACCTCTCCTTTGGCCATGAACTGATATTTTGAAGCCTTAATTTGAAACTCTGTTTCTTCTATTAAGGCCGAGTTCATCTGAGAAGCTATGAACCGATTCCAAATCAGATTGTAAAGGCTGTATTCCTCTTTTTTTAGAAAAGGTTTGACCTCTTGCGGAGGGAGCGAAAGCGTTGTGGGGCGGATAGCTTCGTGGGCATCCTGAGCCCTTTTTTTGTTCTTGTAAATACGGGCTCTCTTGGGCAAATAACCCTGAGGATAGTTCTCCTTTATATATTTTCGAGTCCGAAAGAGAGCCTCATCAGAGGCGCGAACAGAGTCTGTCCTCATGTAAGTGATTAAACCCACCAACCCCATATCACCGATTTCAAGCCCTTCATAGAGCCTTTGAGCAATGGCCATTGTCTTTTTCACCGGAAAACGAAGATAACGAAAACTATCCTGTTGAAGAGTGCTGGTGATGTAAGGAGGAAAGGGCTTTTTCTTTTTTTCTTCCACCCTGACTTTTTCAAGTATAAAAGGAATTTTGGGAAGTTCAGAGACTATCTCTTTAGTTTTCTTCTCATCCTTAATTTTTACCTTCTTCCCCTCGATTTTAGTCAGGGATGCTTTAAAAGGAGGTGGATCGGCGGCCTGAAGATGGGCTGTTATCGTCCAATATTCTTCAAGGACGAAATCTTTTATCTCCTTTTCCCTATCACAGATCATTCGAAGCGTTATCGATTGCACTCGGCCTGCGCTCAATCCTTTTCCAATTTTCTTCCAAAGCAAAGGACTGATAAGATAGCCAACAAGTCTATCCAGTATTCTTCTCGTCTGTTGGGCTTCGATCTTTCCCCGGTCGAGATGTCCTAAATTGTTAAAGGCCTCTTGGATGGCTTTCTTTGTGATCTCATGAAAAAGAACACGATAGATGTTTTTATTGGCATCTCCAAGCACTTCACTCAGATGCCAGCATATCGCCTCTCCTTCTCTATCAGGATCAGCAGCAAGAAAGACAGCCTCACACTGTTTAGCAAACTTTTGCAGTTCAGCAACTGTCTTTTTCCTCTCAGGAATAATCTCATAGTCAGGTCTAAACTCGTGTTTTATATCCACACCTAATCTCTCTCTAGGAAGATCGCGAATATGGCCCATAGAAGCTTTAACCAAAAAGCGATGGCCCAAGTAGCGATTAACTGTTCTCGCCTTAGCAGGGGATTCAACGATAACCAGACGCTTCTCCATTACCATCTCCTCTGAAAATATTTTCCAGGACTTTGGTAGATCCACCCTTTAAGCTCCAGGCTTAGCAAAATAGATAGCGCTTCCGAGACCGAAAAATCACTCATATCTATAATCTCATCGATGTGCGTAAGAGAGTCTATTTTTAGGAGTTCAAAAAGCTTTCTTTCCTGAGCGTTCATCAGAGGAAGCTTTCTTTCTTCCTCCTTTTTCTGAGATAGAAGTTGTTCTTTCAAAGGGGAAGGAAGTTCTTCTGCAACATCTTCCCAGCATTCAACAAGCTTTGCTCCGGATTTAATCAACCAGTTGGCACCTTGACTGAGTTCAGAAGTAACATTTCCCGGAACAGCCATCACTTCTCTGTTTTGCTCCAAGGCTAATCGGGCCGAAATCAAAGAACCGCTTCTCTTTTTGGCTTCAACAACCACAATAGCAAGAGAAATACCACTGATGATCCTGTTTCTTATAGGGAAATGAAACCCCAATGGCGGAGATCCTAAGGGAAATTCTGAGACAACAGCTCCCTGCTCGACAATTCTCTCAAACAGACGTCGATTTTCCCTTGGATATATGTTATCCAACCCTGAACCTAACACGGCAACCGTTCTTCCTCCTTTAAGGGCTCCCAAATGAGCCATAGAATCTATACCACGGGCCAAGCCGCTGACAACAACAATCCCCCGAGAAGCAAGCGCTTCGGCCAGCCTCTCGGCGACAGCCCTGCCATAAGGCGAAGGCTTGCGTACTCCTACGATGGAAACAGCAGGTCCTTTAAGCGCTTCGACCTTCCCTGCACAATAAAGGACGAAGGGAGGGTCAAAAACTTCTCTTAGATACTCTGGATATTCCTTATCCTCTAGGGTAAGAATCAAATATTTTTTTTTCTCGATTCTTTCAATTTCTCTCGAGGCTTGATCAAGAATCTTAGAAGAAGCAATCCTTCGGGCTTTATCCTCTTCTATACCTAAAGCAACAAGGTTTTCACTTGAAGTTTCAAAAGCCTCCCTGATATGAGGGAAATGATCCGCAATTTTTTTTGCCGCCCTTAAATTTTCGGCAAGAACAAGGTTTAAAGCGACCCAATATCTCTGATTATCTTCCACCTTTATTGAGCACACTGAGAGGGAGGAATAGCAAAAATAGGAATATAAGAGTGAGAGATAACCTTCTCAGTCGTACTTCCCAAAAAGAATCGTTCCAATTTGCTTTGAGTACAAGTAGATATAACGATTAAGTCAAATTGATGGGTTTCGGCATAATCTACAATCCCAATCGAGGCATTGATAGCCCGGTAGACTTCCTCAGAGACCCTGATGTCCTCCTTCTCCCTCTTCTTTCTTTTCTTGAGTTTTTTCAAAACAATCTCAAACATATCATCCAGGACTTTAGGCGAAAATTCATAGTCATGAAGCTCGAGAACATGAAGAAGGGTAAGTTCAGATGCATCTAAACCTTTGGCTATCTTCCAGGCATAATCCCTTTCCACTTCCTCTTGAGCAGAAAAATCAGTGGGAACAAGAATCTTTCGAAATCGAGGCTTCCCCTTCTTTTTCTTGGTCACCAGGATAGGCACAGAGGAGTTCCTTAAAATCTGATTGGCCACGCTCCCGATGAAAAGCTTCTCGATCGCCGACAACCCCCGCCTTCCGATCACGATGAGATCAACTTCTTTCTCCTCGGCAATCTCTATAATCTTTTTCGAAGCTGTGCCTTCTTGAACAATTATCTCGAAAGAAATCCCTTTTGCCTTCATTAAGGTCTCAAGCCTTTTCTTTGCCTCTTTCTTTATGGAGTCCACTCTCCTTGCCAATTCTCCCTTGATGACAGAAGCCATGTCGTAGAGTGCAGGAGCAAAATCAGGCACCACATGGAGAGCTATGAGCCGAGCTTTGAAGGCTTTCGAAAAAGCATCGGCATAAAGAAGGGCTTCCTGAGCTTCATCAGAAAAGTCAGTTGCCCAAAGAATCTTTTTTAAAAAATCAGGCATTTTTCTCTCCTCGTTTTAGCTTCACTTGCAAATTTCAACGAATATTTTAACAGGAAAAAATAAAAACACAAGAAAAAAGCCCCTTCTTTCTTCACTTGCCGAGGAGAATCGATCCTTCAGTGAAAAAAATCCCAGCCACTGCCCCGGTCATAAGACAGGCAAGGGTAGCAGCAAGAAGGGCTCGGAAGCCTAATCGCGAGAGGTCTTTTACCCGCTTCGGAGCCAAAGCTCCGATACCCCCAACAAAAATGGCAAGAGATGCGATGTGGGCAAAACCACAGAGGGCATAGGAAGCTATGATAGCCGAGCGAGGATGTATAAGTTTCCCTTCGGCAATGAGAAGGGAAAGCTTCTGATAGGAGACAATCTCTGTGGCAACTGTTCTCTCTCCAATAACTTTTGATATCTCGAAAGCATCGGCAGGTGGAATGCCCAAAACAAGAGTAAAGGGATAAAAGATATAACCCAAAAAAGCCTTAAGAGACCAGTCAAAGTTTATCCCAAACCAGCTGTTGATATAGCCTCCCAGAAAACCCAGCATAAGGTCAAAGAGGGCGACGATGCCTAGGAAGGCGATAAGAAGGGTGATGATACCTCCAAGAAGACGAAGGCCGCTGTTGGCTCCGTTGATGATGGCCATAATGAGATTATCCTCTCGCTCATAATAAGGCTTGACATTCTTTCCAAGGGTTTTTGGCTTTTCTTCCTCAGGCACGATGAGTTTTGCCATAATCACTGCCGCTGGCGCTGAGAGAAAAGAAGCAGAGACAAGATGGCCGGCAATTGTAGGAAGTTCGCTCTGAAGAAAAAAAACATAAAGGGCAAGAACGGTGGAGGCGATGGTCCCCATCCCTACTGAGAGGACGGTCACAAGCTCTGATTTGGTCATCTTTTGAAGGTAAGGCTTAACAACCAAGGCAGATTCAATTCCAACAAAAATATTACTGGAGGCACAAAGGGACTCTGCTCCAGAAATCCTCATCAGTTTGGTGAAAATGTAAGCAAAACCTCTGATGAGAAGAGGCATCACTTTCAGATAATAGAGGGCCCCCACTAAGGCGGCGAAAAAGATTATGGTAGGAAGAGACTGGAATGCAAGAATATTACCAAGGGAGGTTTCTCCTGCTTCGGTAGTCGCCCCTATGGGTAAGGCAAGACGGCCAAAGAGAAATTTTGTTCCGGCTGTTGCGCTTTCAAGAACAACAACGACAATTTTATTCACAAACAGGAAAAATTTGGTTCCTGCTGGCACAACAAAAATGAAAAGTGCAAAGAGAAGCTGAAGGCTGATCCCCCAAAAAACAACACGCCAATTTATAACTTTCCTGTTAGCCGAACAAAGCCAGGCGAATCCAGCCAGAACAAAGATCCCGACAAAGCTCACAAAGTTATAAATATCCATATTTTTTCTACCTTGCGCTTGTGAGCTTGTGGCTGAACTTTAACAGAAAGATAAATCCTCTCTTTTCCTCTCACTTCTGTTCCTCAAGATAAGATTCTCAGAGAAACCCGCTTATTAAAAATACGAAGTATATCCTCTCAATAACTGGCGGGCATACAAAGATAGAGATTTTACAAGGAATGAGTCTACAAACAGGATCACTAGAATTACTACGATTGGGCTGATATCGATCCCTCCCAACTTATAAGGAGGAATTATCCTGCGGAAAGGTCTCATGACCGGTTCTGTCAAATAATAAAGGATAACCTTAATCTGATATAATGAAGGGACATTCACCCAGGATAGAACAGATCGAAAAATAACAATCCAGACATATATCATCAACAATATGTGGATTATCCTTGCAAGAGCACTTAAAAAATTGGCAAAAAGAATCACGGTTGGTTTGTCCTCA
>JAUWYH010000056.1 GCA_030615975.1 Candidatus Aminicenantota bacterium | reverse complement strand
TTCAAACTTCAATTCTGAGAATAATTCTTCCTCAATAGATTTTTCCTCTACAAGAAATTTCCAGGTTTTTTTTGAAGATTCAGGCATAACCGGAAAGAGAAGATAGCTGATGACCCTAATTGCCGAGGCAGCCTGGAAAAGTATTCTTCCCAGCCTTTTTCTTTTGCTTTTATCTTTGGCTATTATCCAGGGCTCATTTTCGGCAAGATATTTATTGACAGAAGTGATGTAGGCCCAGATTTCTTCTAGAGCCCTGTTAATGGCATAATCCTGATAATAATTTAAGACTTTCTCTTTGGCCTTTTCAAATTCCAGACGAAGCTTTCTATCTCCTTTTTCTTCATCTGCGATTTCCTCAATCTTTCCTTTAAAGTAGATTTGGATCATAGTGAGGGTACGCTGGACAAGGTTTCCAAGATCGTTAGCCAGGTCAGAATTTACCCGGTGGACAAACCCTTCATGGGAAAAGTTTCCGTCCAGTCCGATAGGAATTTCTCTCAGGAGAAAGTAGCGCAAGGGGTCTGCTCCAAAAGTATTCAGTATAATGTAAGGATCAAGGACATTGCCCTTTGATTTGGACATTTTTGTCTCATCTTTGAGCCACCAGCCGTGACCGAAGATAGTTTGAGGCAAAGGAAATTCTGTGGCCATCAGGAAAGCCGGCCAGAAAATCGCATGAAACCTGAGGATGTCCTTTCCGATAAGATGAAGAGTTGCTGGCCAGAATTTCTGAAAGAGAGGTTTATTCCACTCATAACCGATGCCCGTTAAGTAATTGTGGAGAGCATCGAACCAGACATAGATCGTGTGTGAAGGATCATCTGGTACGGGAATGCCCCATTTGACTGTGGTGCGGGTGATACTTAAATCCTTTAGCTCCTGGCGAACGAAGCTCGTAACCTCATTCATCCGGCTGGGTGGACGGACAAAGGTTGGGTTCTTTTGATAAAATTCAAGAAGGCGATCTCTGTAGGCCGAGAGCTTGAAAAAATAGCACTCTTCAGAGACGATTCCTGCCTTTTTTCCGCAGTCAGGACAGATTTTATATTCCCCTTCTTCGATAGGAATATCTTCAGGGAGAAAATATTCATCAGACACACAATACCATCCTTTATATATTCCCTTGTAGATATCACCTTTATCCTTTAATTTCTGAAAGATCTTTTGAACACCCTTTTCGTGGACTGGCTGGGTAGTGCGAATAAAAAAATCATAAGATATATTCAAATCCTTCCATAAGCTTTTAAATCTTCCTACAACCTGATCTGCCAGTTCTATCGGCTTTAAACCCTTCTCGGCAGCTGCTTTCTCCACCTTCTGACCGTGTTCGTCTGTTCCGGTAAGAAAGAAGACTTCGTTTCCCAAGAGCTTTTCAAAGCGCGATATAGTATCAGCAATGATAGTTGTATAAGCATGCCCGACATGTGGGATATCGTTCACATAGTAAATAGGGGTTGTGATGTAAAAACATTTTTTAGAGTTCTCTGCCACCAGACATTCCTCCCCTGATCAAAGTCATGGCCTCTGATCGAGTTGCAGGGTGGGTACGAAAAGAACCTCTTACAGCTGAGGTCACTGTCATCGATTTTGGCTTTTTAGCGCCTCTCATTGACATACACATGTGTTCGGCTTCAATGACAACCATCACTCCAAGGGGTTTGAGGTGATCGTTTATGAGGTCAGCGATCAGTTTGGTTAGCCTTTCCTGGACTTGGAGGCGGCGTGAGAAAATATCGACTACTCGCGCAATCTTGCTCAAGCCGACGATTCTTCCGCCCTTTGGGATATAAGCCACGTGAGCCACTCCAGCAAAAGGAAGAAGATGGTGTTCGCACATAGAGTAGAGAGGAATGTTTTTGATTAATACCATCTCATCATGCTTCTCGTCCTGAATCGTCCGAAGGTGGGTAGAGGGGTCTTCGTTGATGCCTCCCAGTATCTCTGAAAACATATGAGCAACCCTTTGGGGTGTTGCTTTAAGACCTGCTCGAGCTGGGTCTTCGCCGACACCCTCTAAGATGAGTTTTACTCCTCTTTCAATTTTCTTTAAATCCGCTTTTTTCTTCTTGTTTTTATCTGGCATTTGTGTTTTTGCTCCATAAAATTTTTTCTTTAAACTCTTTTCTTTGAAACTCCTTTCGCTTTTTTAAAAAATTCCTTTACAGCAAGTTGAATAACTTTTTTGACAGGAAGTTTATTCTTTCTTGCCAGTTTCAAGCAATCCACAAATTCGGGATGGAAGTTGACTTCTTTTCCGTCAAGGTACGCTATTTTAATCGAAACCTTCTCTCCAAGAACATTGACTTTTACTGATTTTCTTTCAAGCACTCTCCTTTCTACAGGGAAATATCTAACCCCTATCGTGGTTGTTTCTTTGAAGATGGCTTCAATAAGAGAATCTATTTTATCAATCTCAACCAACACGGTCAATTTCGTGGCTAACCTGTTTTTTTTCATGAGCACAGGAGTGAGGAACATATCCAGAGCTCCGAGCCTAAAAGCTGTATTAAAAAAAGTCCCCAGGACTTGAGCGTTAGAGTCGTCGATATTGGCTTCAATCATGTATATTTTTTTATCTTCCCTGAATGCCTTCTTCTCTCCGTAAAAAACGCGGAGAATATTTGGGAAGCGAGAGAAATTTCGGCTCCCGGCTCCGCAACCTATCTTTCTATAGGATATCTCGGGAAAAGGGATGAATTTCTTGGCTAAAGTAGAGACAATTGCTGCCCCTGTAGGTGTGACGAGTTCTTCTTTTACCCAGGCTGAATAGACTGGAATGTTCTTGAGCAGCTCTGCCACAGCAGGAGGAGGAACAGGGAGAATACCATGAGAGGTTTTAACCCATCCCTGGCCTAAATTCAGGGGTGAAGAATAGAATTCGCTGATATTCAGAACCTCGGCCAGGAAACAGCACCCGACAATGTCGATAATGGCATCGTCTGCACCTGCTTCATGGAGATGAGCCTTTTCGAAACTATGGCCGTGGACTTTTGCCTCGGCTTCAAAAAGTCTTTTGAAAATCGCTAAGGCGTTTTTCTTGACAGAGGAAGAGAAAGGGCTTTTTTTTAAAAGAGTTTCGATATCTTGCCATTTTCTGGTGTTACTTTTTTTGCCCTTCACCTTGATATCCACTTTTAATCCGCGAAGAGAAGCTCTTTTTGTTTCTTTGACCTGGATATCCACTGGAAGGTTTAATTCAGCCATTTTTTCTTTGAAGAGAGAGGAAGATACACCTAGATCAAGAAAAGCCCCTAAGATCATATCTCCACTCATACCGGCTGAGGCGTCGAAATAAACATAATTCATCTCAAATTTTTCCTTTCAATCCTGAGACTCTATATTTAATTCTTCATCTATTAAAGGCAGTATTTCTCCTGCTTTTCCTCTGAACGAAAAATCCGAATAAGAAGTGAGAGGAGTGGGGTCAGGGTTGATTTCGACGATTTTGGCTCCGGCTTCAGAGGCTGAAAAAGGAAGGGAAGCAGCCGGCTGGACCACGGCAGAGGTTCCGACAACAAACATTATTTCACAGCTTGAACTCAGGAGATATGCTTTATGGAGTGTGGAGGAAGAGAGGGATTCGCCAAACCAGACAACATGAGGCCTTAAAAGGGCGCCACAATCAGGACATCGTGGAGGAATCTCTTTTAAGGGCGCTTCGTGATTTTCTGTGATTGTTCCTTCCTCCGTGCATCTCAGCTTCCAGATGTTTCCGTGGAGCTCAAGTATATTTTTTGAGCCGGCTTTCTGGTGGAGACCATCGATGTTTTGAGTGATAAGAGCAAAAGAGGGAAAGATTTTCTCCCAACAAGCCAGTACTTTATGGCCGGCATTGGGCTCTTTTGGTCCGATAAGACCTCGCCGCCAGTCATACCATTCCCAGACAAGCTTGGGATTTTGGCTGAAAGCTGAAGGCGTGGCTAATTCTTCTGCTCTGTAGGTTTTCCAGAGGCCTTCTTTTCCTCGAAATGTAGGAATCCCTGACTCCGCTGAAATTCCAGCTCCTGTGAGAACAGCAATCCGCTTCATGTTCTGAAGGATCTCTGTTAAAGAAGTGACATTTTCCTTGTTTTTCATCTCCTTATCCTTCGGACAATAGAATAATCTTTTCTCTCTTAAAAATCAAAAATTAAATCTTGTTGGCTTGACTTGGATCCTCATAAATTATATATCAATAATCTCATTTTAAGGAGGAGAGATGAGCGCTGAAAGCAGAGAAAACCTCCCTCAGGCAGAAATAGGGATTCTAGGTGGGACAGGCCTTTATGAAATTGAGGGAATAAAAAATATCGAGGAAGTCGACCTTAAAACTCCTTTTGGTAAAACTTCAGATGCCTTTATCCTAGGGCTGCTGGAAGGGAAGAGGGTTGCTTTTCTCAGCCGCCATGGAAGGGGACATCGCATCTTGCCCTTTGAGATAGATTACAGAGCCAATATTTACGGATTTAAAATGCTTGGCGTAGAAAGAGTGATTTCTGTGAGCTCTGTTGGCTCCCTTAAGAATGAAATAAGACCTAAAGATATCGTTTTATCTGACCAGTTCTTTGATAGAACAAGACGCAAAAGTTCATTTTTTGGAGAAGGGATTGCGGCCCATATCGGTTTTGCCCAACCTGTTTGCTCAGAACTTTCCAATCTCCTCTTTGATGTGGGAAATAAACTCGGATTGAGGATCCATCAGGGAGGAACATACATATGTATCGAAGGTCCATCTTTTTCGTGCAAGGGAGAGTCCAATATTTACCGCTTATGGGGATGTGATGTGATCGGGATGACGAGTGCCACAGAAGCCAAGTTATGCCGTGAAGCTGAGATTTGCTATGCGACTATGAATCTAGTCTGTGATTATGATGTCTGGCATGAGGCTGAGGAGCCAGTTTCGATTGAGATGATTTTGGATAATATGAAGAAAAATATCAACAATGCTAAATCTATCATCAGAAAAGCCCTCTTGGCACTCTCACCGCAGAGAAGCAGTGAATGCGAGTGCGCAGATGCACTAAAAAATTGTATAGTCACAAACCATGAACTCATTCCCCAGGAGATGAAAGACAAACTTCGGTTTATCATAGAGAAGTATGTCAAAATTTAAAGATAATAGAGTATTATCATGAGTCTTGTTATTATCGGTTCTGTTGCCTTTGACACGATTGAAACTCCCTATGGGCGAAGAGAAAGGATCGTCGGAGGCTCAGGCACTTATTGTGCACTGGCAGCAAGTTTTTTCACTAAACCAAAAATTGTCGGTGTTGTTGGAGAGGACTTTCCTGAGGAGACGATTGATCTTTTCAAAGAGAGAGGAATTGACCTTCAGGGGCTAAAGATGGAATCTGGAAAGACTTTCCACTGGGAAGCCCGCTATGGCCATGACCCAAATCAGAGGACAACAATTAAAACCGAGTTGAATGTGTTTGAAAATTTTAAACCTATTCTTCCTCCTGAATACAGGTCTGCTGATATTGTCTTTTTAGGTAACATCGATCCTGACCAACAGGAAGATATCTTGGCTCAGGTAAAGCATCCAAAGCTTACAGCTATGGACACGATAAACTTATGGATTGCAGGCAAGCCAGCCTCGCTTTTGAGAGTTTTGGAGAGTGTGGATATTTTCTTTGCTAATGAAGAGGAGATAAAGATGTTGGCCAAAGAAGCAAATTTGATCAAAGCGGGTAAAGAGCTTCTCAGCCAAGGTCCATCATTAATTGTCATGAAAAAGGGCGAACATGGTGCCCTTGTTTTGGGGAAAGATTTTGTTTTTGGCGCATTGGCTTATCCCTGTGAGGAGGTGATCGATCCCACCGGCGCAGGAGACAGTTTTGCCGGAGGGTTTTTAGGCTATCTGGATAAAGTGAAATCTTTTGATGAGAAAGCGATTCGTAAAGCAGGAGTTTTTGGAAGTGTCATGGCCTCTTTTGTCATCGAAGATTTTGGGATCAACCGCTTTAAGAGCTTATCTCTCTCAGAAATCGAGACTCGCTATAACCAATTTAAAAAACTGGTTTCATTTTGAGAATAAAAGTTCTTTGAAATCAGATAGCAAATAAAGCCTTGCATTTCTCGATGAGTGAGGGGAGGGCCTTTCTATAGTCTCCAACTATTCCGAAATCGGCTTCCTTGAATATGTGAGCCTCAGGATCCTTGTTTATGGCAATGATACACTTTGAACCTGAGCATCCAGCAAGGTGCTGTGGGGCACCAGAAACGCCGACAGCAATATAGAGAGCTGGGCTCACGATATGACCGGTTTGCCCAATTTCAAGGCTCTTCGGCATCCAGCCCTCATCGCAGGGGACTCTGGTTATTCCTATAGTCCCGCCGAGAATCTGTGCCAGTTCTTTTATTAGCTGGAAGCCCTCGCTACCTCCGATTCCACCACCCCCAGTCACAATGACCTTGGCCTCCTCAAGTTTTATCCCTTTAACTTCCTCTTTTACTGTCTCCAGAAGTTTACACTTGATTTTTGAGTCATCTACCTTAACAGTAACCGGCACAATCTCACCTTTTCTGGATGTATCTGGTTCAGCCGGTGCTGATGCTCTTGGCCGCATGGTCACTACTTGAGGCTGATAATTTTCTGAGGCCCACACTGCCACAGCATTCCCTCCATAAACCGGTTTGGTTTGAAGCAGTGATCTAGTATCCGGGTCTATTGTCAGCTCAACGCAGTCCATGCAAACAGAAGTCCTCAGTCTTGCAGCTAATCGGGGAGCAATATCACGTCCCATATCAGTCTGTCCGAAAAGAATGATAAATGGTTCTATCTGTTTGCAGACATTGGAGATTATGGCCACATATCGCTCAGGGAGTGATTCAGCATACGGAACGCCGTCGCCTATATAGACTTTATCAACACCGAGAGAGATAGCTTCATCAGCTACCTCTTGAAGATTCTGTCCAATAAGTAAAAGGCTCAACAGCTGGTTAAGGCCATCACTGAGTTTCCTGCCCGTACTTATCAATTCTTTTGTAGTGGTAGTGACCTTGCCTTCTATTAGTTCTCCGCAGATTAGTACTCCTTTATAGTCTGCCATTAATCCATATCCTTGGTCATAGTCTATATCACTCCTGCCTTTATCAATCTGTCCACCAGTTTAACTGATGCCTCAGCCTCAGTTTCTCCCTCAATTATCTCGCACTTCCTCTCCCGCACTGGGATGAAGAGCTTGATAAGCTTTCTTCTGGCAGCGCTAGCTCCAATTTTAGACGGGTCGGCATCGAGATCACTTGCACTCCAGACAGGTATTTGCTTTTGGGATGCCGATATGATTCCCCATCCTGAGGGCAAGCGAGGTCGCCCCACCTCATTGCTTACTGTGACCACTGCAGGTATAGGAACGGCAATCACTTGATAACCCTCAAGGGTGACTTGTTTCACACTAAGTTCCCCATCAGGAACATCTATTGCTTCAGCCAGTGTGACCAGAGGGAGACCCAGGTTCTCGGCAATTATTGAGCCGACTAGGCCTTCATCCCAATCTGCAGCCTGCCTGCCACACAATACCAAATCATAATCCCCGATCTTTCGTATAGCCTGGCTCAGGATGTATGCTGTTGAGAAGCTGTCTGAGTCTTCAAATGCCTTATCATTAAGGACAATGCCTTGGTCAGCCCCCATTGACAGAGCATGCTTGACGATATTCGAAGCCGCATCGCTGCCAACGGTTAATACTGTTATCTTGCCTCCATATTTGTCCTTAAGCCTCAACGCTAACTCAACCGCCTGCTCATCATAAGGGTTTATCACTGGCGGTATTCCTTCTGGTGGTATAACACGCTTGGACTCAATATCCAGCTTAAACTTTGCTGGAGGAATCTCTGGGTCTGGTATCTGCTTAATACAAACTATAATATTCATCTTTTTTATTTTCTATCCATATTGGTAACATATCCCAAATCCACCCCTGGGCAGTGCCCAATTTATAGCTCCTTTATCACATGCTATCTGACAACTTCCGCACTCCAAGCAGCCCTCATAGGAAAAGGTGATGTGCTCTTCTTTAAGCTTGAAGCAGTCAGCCGGACATGTAAACAAACAGGGAGACTCATCACACTTCTCACAGATATCTTCGTTTATGCGGATGTGGACTTCCTTGTCTATGTCGTATTTATTGACCGCCAGTTTGTCCTCAATACTTTTGGGTTTCATAATGCTCCTTTCATCCGCATTAAGTCTCGAACTATCTGCCAGAAGGAAATCTTCCCGTTTT
>JAUWYH010000196.1 GCA_030615975.1 Candidatus Aminicenantota bacterium | reverse complement strand
GGAGGATCTCTATAAGAATTCATTTTTGCCTTTTTTCTTGAGTTTCTCCACAACCTCTTTAACTTTCTGGTCTTGATCCTTGTGGCAGATAAGAAGGGCATCTTCTGTATCGACCACAATTAAGTCTTTAACACCGATGAAGGCCGTGAGTTTGGAGGGATTGTAGAGGAGACAGTTCTTTGAGTCCAGAAGAATACTTTCTCCTCTCAATGCATTTTCCTTGTCGTCTTGAGGCCAAATATCGGCTAATGAAGACCAGGCTCCCACGTCTGACCAGCCGAAATTTCCCTCGCCCATCAGCACCCCCTCTGCTTTTTCCATCAAGGCATAGTCGATGGAGATGGAAGGAATCTCTTCAAAAATCGATTTTATTTGGGTCTCCTCATTGTTTTTTAGAGCATCAAGGATTTTTTCCCAATAGAGAAACATGGAGGGAGCATACTCTTCAAGCTTTTGAGCAAAGACTGAGGTCTGCCACAGGAACATCCCGGAGTTCCAGAAATAATTCTCCTTGGCTAAAAAAGTCTTGGCTTTTTCCAAATCAGGTTTTTCTTTGAATTCCTGGAGAGCATAAAAATTTTCATCCAAGATTTGAATGAGATTTTCCCTAGAGAATTGAATATAGCCATATCCTGTTGCTGGGCATGAAGGAGGAATGCCAAAAGTAATAAGGTTTTTTCCCTTTGAGGCTGCAACTGCTCCTGCCTTAAGCTTTTTAAGAAAAAGAGATGGCTCCTTTATGAGATGATCGGCGGGAAGTGCAGCCAGAACCGCCTTGGGGTTTTGGAGGAAGATTGTGGCTGTGGACAGTATAAGGGAGGGAGCCGTGTTTTTTCCCTGGGGCTCTATGAGGAGGTTTTCTTCAGGGAGTTTGGGAAGGAGGCTGTGGATGGTTTGGGTTTGCTCAAGATTGGCAATGGTGTATATTTTGGAATAAGGGACAAGAGGCAGAAGTCGATAGACAGTCTCCTCAATCATTGTTTTTTCGCTGATGATTGGGAGAAACTGCTTCGATCTTTTCTTCCGACTTACCGGCCAAAATCTTGTGCCTACCCCTCCTGCCATTATCACCACTCGTAAATCCATTTTTTTCCTCGCATTAAAAAGAATGAATTTATACCACTAAATTAGAAGAATTACGTTATTTGTTGAATTATTCCCAAGAAAATGATATCGAATAAACTCAAGAATTCGTTAACCTCTTAATAGCGTTTTCAACAGTTTGTTCGACTTCCTTTTTAATTGCCTCAAGGTCATTTTTTGTGTCTGCTTCAAAGCGCAAAACAAGGATTTCTTGAGTGTTGGAGGCCCTAACCAAAGCCCAACCCTTTGGATATTTAGCCCGGACACCATCTATGTCAATTATAGGGTATTTTTGAGACAGCTCCTTTTTGACGTCTTCTACAATTTTAAATTTTACTTCATCAGAAGCGTAAATCCTGATTTCAGGCGTATAGTATGTTTGGGGAAGGTCAGAGAGCATTTGGGAGAGTTTTTTATCGGATCGAGAAAGAATCTCCAGGAGCCGGGCAGAAGAATAAATAGCATCGTCGAAGCCGAAATACCTGTCAGAAAAGAATATATGGCCACTCATTTCACCTGCTAAAAGGGCCTTTTCTTCCTTTATTTTTTTCTTGATTAGAGAATGACCTGTTTTCCACATGATAGGACGACCGCCCAAATTTTTAATTTCTTCATAAAGGAGTTTAGAAGCTTTTACCTCTGATATTATCGAAGCTCCCGGGTTTGAGGAAAGGATATCTCGGGAAAAAATGATCATGAGTTGATCTCCCCAGATGATATTCCCTTCATCATCTATGACACCTATTCTATCGCCATCTCCGTCGTATGAGACACCTAAATCTGCGTTTGTATCTGTGACTTTTTGGATCAAGTCTTTGAGAGCCTCAGGTAGAGTGGGATCAGGATGATGGTTGGGAAAGTTACCATCCATCTCACAGTAAAGTTCTATTACATCACATCCCAATTCTTTAAAAATGGGGCAGGCGATAACCCCAGCTGTTCCGTTTCCCGCATCAACGACGATTTTCAATTTTTTCTCAAGCTTGATATCTTTGAGGATGTAGTTTTTGTATTCAGGAATGATGTTATAAGATTTTTTAGATTGGCTATCTTCTTTTATGAAATTTTTGTCTTTAATGATGGTATATATATCCTGAATGGCTTTTCCATAAAGAGTCTCCTCTCCTGCCATTATTTTAAATCCGTTATATTCGGGAGGATTGTGAGATCCTGTGATGATGACTCCAGCTTCCTTTTTTTTGTAATAAATGGCGAAATAGAGGAGAGGTGTGGGTATTGTCCCTAAATCCACAACTTCACACCCTGTGGAAAGAAGCCCTTTAGTGATAGATTCAGCGAAGTCAGGGGAGCTGAGGCGGCAATCTCTGCCAACAGCGACTTCTCTTCTTTTGTTCCGGCGAAAGTATGTGCCTATTCCTTTACCCAGCAATTCGACAGTTTCTGAAGTCAGGTCTTTGTTGACGATCCCTCTTATATCATACTGTCTGAAGATTTCAGGTTTGATATCCAATTTATTCCTCCACAAATTACTTAGAAAATAGGTCATTTTCATCGTTCGTGGGTGGTGAGTCCGCCATGGGTAATTAGTAAGGAGTAATCAAAAAATTGTAATAATTCATTCTCGACGGTTCACTCTTCATTGGTTACTCCTGATTTAAAAATTTGAGCTTGTCTAAAAGTGATTTTTTATCATCCGTTCATGCCAAGCCCGTTCGGGGAACGGGCCCTACACTTTTCTTGTATCTTATCAGTTCTCAATTATCCTGCGTAAATGCTTAGCTTACATAACCGGGCATAACTTGTTCATCTGCGTTTATGCTTCTCTGTGCAGGAGTTATGGTTTCCTCTTTTCCGACATATCCCTTAAATCAGTTAAATTATTGAATTTGGCTTTTACTATACTCCATTTATCTTGGGCTTCGAGGATAAATTCGATGAATTCCCGCACAGCCCCTTTCCCTCCAGCAGTAGAGCAGATAAAGTGGCTATATTTTTTGACTTCAGGATGAGCATCAGCCACAGCCCCAGCCAATTCCACTGCTTTGATGACCTCAAGATCGCCTATATCATCCCCTATGTAGGCGATTTGGTCAAAATTGAGCTTGTTTTTATCCAGGATTTCTTCCAAGATCCTTTTTTTATCAAGAATTCCCTGATAAACTTCAAAAATTTTAAGCTTTTC